>NZ_JBVIGA010000015.1:0-224171 GCF_055571035.1 Streptomyces malachitofuscus
TCAACGTCCTGTGGGCGATGATCCGTGACGGACAGTGCTACCAAGCTTCACCTCCCGTCACGCTCGCGGCTTGACATCACGATTGGGAAGTCCTCTTTCCGGCGGGGCGGGCGCGGCGGTCAGGTCGCCGGCGGCCCGCCCCGGCCGATGCGTCCTGCGGGTTACGGGATCTCGTAGCCGGCGTTGTCGGTGAAGTCCCGGTCGACGGCGCGGGCGGCCTTCCGCAGGGCCTCCTCCGGGTCGGCGCCCCCGTAGATCGCGTTCAGGGCGGTGTGGAACTTGGCGGTGATCGTGGGGTATCCGGCGGTCACCGGGCGGGTGACGGCGACGCAGGAGTCGTTGATGTCGCTGTCACCGCAGGGCCGGGCGAGCTGGTCGGCGAAGAGCTGGAGGGGACCGCCCTCGCGGTACAGCTCGCTCTTGGCGAGCGCGGTCCTGGTGGCGGGCACCGCGCCGTTGGCCTTCGTCATCGCGCCGACGTTGGTGTCGTTGAGGAGGTGGTCCAGGAAGGCGCCCGCGGCCTTGCCGTTCTCGCTGCCGGCGCCGATGCCCCACGCCCACGAACCCTGCCCCGTCTTGGGACCGTTGCCGAAGTCCGGCAGCGGCAGGACGACCAGGTCGTCACCGAGGGCCTCGCTGTAGGCCGGGTACATCCAGTGGCCGACCCAGCTCAGCGCCACCCGGCCCTTGGCGAAGGCGTTGCCGTCGGTGTTGGGGTCGACGTACGTCTTCCAGGACTGGAACGTCCTCATCGCGGAGACGACCTCCGGGCTGTCCAGCGCGCCCTCCGCCTTGCCGTCCGCCAGCAGGGACCCGCCGGCCGACCAGACGATCGGGGAGAAACCGTAGGTGCCCCACTCGGTGGCCAGACCGTACTGCTCCGATATGTCGAGGACCTTACCGTCGGAGTCCTCGCCCTTCAGCGCCTGGAGCGCCTTGCCGAACTCCTCGGCGGTCCAGGCGTCCGACACGCCCTTCGGATACGTCACACCGGCCGCGTCCAGCAGCTTCTTGTTGGCGTACAGGCCCAGGCCGGAGTCGAACATGCCCAGGCCGTAGTGCTTGTCGTCGATCTCGCCCTGGGCCTTGACGGCGTCGGTGGCGTTGCCGAGGGTCCGGGCGGCGACATGGTCGTCGAGCGGGGCGAGCTTGCCGTTGCGGACGAAGTTCGCCATCGTCGGCCCGTCGAACTCGAGTACGTCCGGCAGTTCGGCGGGGTCGGTGGCGGTGATGGTCTTCGTGTAGTCGTTCTCGGGGATCAGCTTGAGCTCGGCCTTGATGTCGCCCTGCGAGGAGTTGAAGGACTTCACCGCCTTCTGCAGGGCGGCCGTCTCGCTCGCCTGGCCCTGATGGGCCCAGACGCTGATGGTGCCCTTGCCGCTGCCCTCCTCGGCGGAGGTGTCGCCGGTACCGCCCCCGCCGCCGCAGGCGGCCAGCGCGGCGAGCGGCAGAAGGGCGAGGACCGTCAGGCCTGTACGACGGGTTCTTCTGGGTGCATGGGACATGGTGGTGCCTCCGAGCGGTGGGTGCGCGGGTGGGTGGGGCAGGGGATGGTCCCCGGAAGCGGGACGGACGAGCGGGGAGGGCTACGGCTGCCGGCGGCTGCGCGGCGGAGCGGTGGTCTCGCGGAGGATGAAGCGGATGGGCATCTCGACCGGCTCCACCGGTCCGGCGTCCGGGTCGTCGAGCTGCGCCAGCAGCAGCCGGGCCGCTTCCCGGCCCTGGGCGGCGACCGGCTGGGCCACGGTGGTCAGCCCGACGACCTCGGACAGTTCGTGATCGTCGAAACCGACGACGGACACGTCGTCCGGAACCCTCAGCCGGTGCCGGCCCAGGGCACGCAGGGCGCCCATCGCCATCTCGTCGGACTGGGCGAACACGGCGGTCGGCGGGTGACGCAGTGCCAGCAGGCCGGTCATGGCCCGCTCGCCACCCTCGACCGTGTAACCGCCGTCCGCCTCCAGGGCGGGGTCGGGCTCGATTCCGGCGTCGGCCAGTACGTCCAGGTAGCCCCTGCGGCGTTCGAGCGGAGTGGTCCAGTGCAGCGGCTCGCTGGCCCCGGAGATCATGCCGACCCGGCGGTGGCCGAGGTTCACCAGGTGCCGTACGGCGCTCTCCGCGCCGCCCCGGTCGTCGATGCCGACCACCGTGAAGCCCGGCCTGGCGCCGCCGACCGTGGTCGCCAGCGGCACCTGCAGGGAGCGCAGCGCGGCGGCCTCCTCCGGGTCCGGGATCAGCAGGGACAGCACGGCGTCGACCCGCTTGCGGATCGGCAGCTTGGTGAAGAAGCGCTTGCGTGCCTCGGGTGAGCCGAGGTTGTACAGCAGGACGTCGTAGCCGGCGGCGCTGAACACCTTCTCGGCCGCGTCCAGCACGGTGCCGAAGAACCAGCGCCCGACGTACGGGACCACGACGCCGATGGTGGAGGTGCGCCCGCTGGCCAGGCTGGAGGCCGAACGGGACGCGGTGTAGCCGAGTTCGGCGGCGGCGGCGACGATCCGGGCCCGCATCTCCTCCGACACTCCGGGGCGGCCGCGCAGGGCGCGGGACACGGTGGACGCCGAGACCCCGGTGGCCTCGGCGACATCGGTGATGCTGACCGTCACGGGACGCTCCTTGATCGTGGTGCGCCGTGCGGCCGGGGTCCGGCAGTACATCGGCGCTGGGGGAGTGACGAG
The DNA here is from genome assembly GCF_055571035.1 of Streptomyces malachitofuscus. NCBI lineage: Bacteria > Bacillati > Actinomycetota > Actinomycetes > Kitasatosporales > Streptomycetaceae > Streptomyces > Streptomyces malachitofuscus. The sequence continues at coordinate 2,679 of NZ_JBVIGA010000015.1, forward strand.
ACCGTAAACCCGCCGGTCCAGTTGCGCAAGCGTTTGCGTTCGGATTTACTGCGGCTGATCCTCGGAGGAACTCTCAACAGCCGGAATACAGCGCACACGTTTGAGTGCGGCTGTCGGCAGACAGGACCTGTCCATGCGATACGCGCCGCCCGGCCTCTGCGTGAACGACTTCGACCTCCTGCGCCACGCGGACGGCACGTACACCGTGCTGCACCTGCAGGGGCCGTGGACGGCCGAGTTCGACCACCTGCGCATGGAGACCTCCTACGGCCGGGCCACCTCCGCCGACCTGGTCCACTGGGAGCCGCAGGGCACCGCCTTCGGCAACGGCCTGCCGGGCCGCTTCGACCAGCAGGCGGTGTGGACCATGCACGCCTTCCCCTACGGCACCGGCGCGGCGATGCTCTACACCGCGGTCTCCGGTCTCACCCCCGGCGGCTGGCCCCTGCAGTCGGTCGGCCTGGCGTACTCCGACCGCACCGACGGCACCGGCTGGCGCCGCCACGGCACGGCGCCGGTCGTCGAGGCCGACCCGCGCTGGTACCGCACGGGCGAACGCATGGGCTGGCGCGATCCGTTCGTCGTGCGCGACGACGAGTCCGACGGCTGGGTCATGGTCCTCTGCGCCGCCGACGCCTCGCTGCCGGCCGACGCCGGCGGCTGCGTGGCCTGGGCGACCTCCGACGACCTGGAGCACTGGACCGTCCACCCGCCGCTCCTCTCGCCCGGCGACGTCGACGAGTTGGAGTGCCCCGTCCTCGAACGCCTCGACGACGGCAGCTGGCTGCTGCTCGGCTCCATCGGTGCCACCCGGGGCTTCGAGGCGTGGACCGCGCCCCGTCTGCGCGGCCCGTGGACCCGTCGCGGCCCGCTGGGGCCGACGGGTGCGTACGCCCCGCGTGTCGTCGCCGCCCCCGACGGCTCCCGCGTCGTCCTGCACACCACCCCCCGGCGCGTCGGCCTCACCGACACCGGCGACCACTGCCGCGGCATGCTCGCCCAGCCCAAGTCCCTGGTGGTGCCCGTGGATTCGGCGCCCCGCCTGGAATGGTGGCCGGGCCTGGAGACCTGGCTCGGCGAGGAGACGCACGACGCGCATCTGCACGCGGTCGGCCAGGTCGACGTCGGCGGACCTGTGGAGGTCGCTCTGCGCGCCGAGGACCCGCTCGACCACCGTGCCGCCCTCGCCGTGGCCTGCGACGGCGGGGACCTCCGCATCACCGGGCCCGGCGGAAGGGTGCTGGCGCAGACCGTTCTGCCGAGTTCCCCCGCCGCGTTGCGCATCCTGACCGTCGGCGAGTACGTCGAGGTCTACGCCGACGACGTCTTCACGCTGACGGCGCTGTGCTACTCCGGCCGGCCCGTCCCCTGGACGGTGCTCACCGGCAACGGTGCCGCCCCGGTCCCCGTCCGCCCGATCCGCCTGCCCGACCCGTGCCGGGACGACGCGTCGGCCGTGTGGCCGGGTCCGACGGCAACAACCGTGACGGCCGCCGCCCTACGGTGAAACCGGGGGAAGCGGGGGCACCTCACCGGCCGTCGGCGTCGTGGTGAGGACCCCCGGAGACAGCCGACCGCAGCGCGGCCCCCGACGGAGGCCGGAGCCGCCGACCGGGCCACGCAGGTCGGCCCCGGACCGAAGCAGGGGGCCGCCCCGCGTCCGGACGCCGCCGTCCTGGACGAACTGCTGCTCGCCGCGCTCGCCGGACAGGCCGCAAGCGGGAGACGTCGGGCGAGAAGTACGGCGAGGTCGAGTCCTTCCTCTCCTGGCACGTCCCCGGGGTGCTTCGGCGCGCCCGCCCCGCGCGGTCGCGCACCGTCCCGGCGCCACCACAGCGCCCGCCCGAGTGCCGGGGGCGACCACGCCCTCCCGTGGGAGGTTCGGCCCGCGGCGCTGACGGAGCGAGGCGTTCCGCGGTGGCCGGTCCGGCGCGTCCGTCGGGGCGTGCCGAAGCGGTCGCCGCGCTGGAGTCGACGGTGTCGCCGTGACGTGCTGTCGTTCGACGGCGCTCGGTCGTGGCGACCGCATTTCGGCCGGGGGACGTGGTCCGCTGGACCGGTGGGCGTGGATCCCGTCCCCCGGCCGGTGGTCGAGCACCGCGCGCACGGCGTTCCGGTACCGGTCCGTGCCGACCGGTTGCGGGTACTGGCCGAGGCAGAGAGGACAAGGGGTCACGGCCTCTGCCCCCGGGCGTCACCGACACGGCGTCGACCGAGGAGAAGAATGAGCGACGAACATCACCGGGCACCGGACATCGTCGTCGTCGGTGCGGGCCTCGCCGGCCTGGCATGCGCCCTGGACCTGTGCCGCGCCGGACGGCGGGTGGCCCTGCTGGAGGCGTCCGACGGCGTGGGCGGCCGGATGCGCACGGACCGGCGGGACGGATTCCTCCTGGACCGCGGCTTCCAGGTGTTCAACACCTCGTACCCGCAGGTGAAGCGGCGCATCGAGCTGAGGAGCCTGCGACTGCGGCCGTTCACCGCGGGTGTGATCGCGCACACCCCGACCGGGCCCGTCCGCCTCGCCGATCCGACCAGGGAGCCCCGTGCGGCAGGGACGCTGTTGCCCGGCCGAGCCCTGTCGGCCCGCGATCTTGCCGCGCTGGCGGCACTCACCGCACGGGACGCCCTGCTGCCCGCATCCTCCGTCAGGCGGCGCCCCGACGGCTCCACCTCGAAGGCCCTCGCCCGGGCCGGGGTGTCGGACGCCGTGATCGCCGACATCCTGCGGCCGTTTCTGTCCGGCGTCTTCCTGGAGGACCGGCTGGAGACCTCCGCCCGGTTCTTCCACCTGGTGTGGCGGAGCATGGTCCGGGGGTCTCTGTGCCTGCCGGCGGACGGCATCGGCGCCGTACCGGCCCAGCTCGCCGACGGCCTGCCCGGCGGCGTCCTGCGCCTCGGCACGCCCGTCGCCGAGGTCACGGACGCAGGAGTGCTGCTCAAGGACGGGTCCGAGGTGCCGAGCCGGACCGTCGTCGTGGCGACGGATCCGGCGGCCGCCGCAGGCCTGTTGCCGGACCTGACCGTGCCGGACACCCGCACCGTCACCACCTACTACCACGCCACCGACAGGTCACCGATGGCCGAACCGACCCTGCTGGTGGACAGCACCGGAGCGATCCTGAACACCTGCGTACTCAGCGAGGTCGCTCCCACCTACGCGCCCCCCGGAACCGGACTGGTCTCCACCTCCGTACTGGGCACGGACCCGCCGGGCAGGGCGCAGACGGTGCTCCGGCGCCTGGCCGAGCTGTACGGCACCGACACGAGCGACTGGCGACAGGTAGCCGCTCGCACGGTCGAGGGCGCGCTGCCGGCGATGCTTCCCCCCTGGCCGCTGAGCCGCACCACACGCCTCGGCCCCGGCAGGTACGTCTGCGGGGACCACCGGGCGACCGGTTCCGTGCAGGGCGCCCTGGCGTCGGGTACGCGCGCCGCGCGCGAGGTCATGGCCGACCTGGGACCGGACAGGTGACGCCGGAAGGTGAAGAGCGCCCGGCCGCATCCGCCGACGGCCTTGGTCCCGAACATCCGACGAGCGAGGGAAGCAACCGCTCGTACTCACGGAAGAGGACCGGGTTTGCCCGGCGCGATGGAATGAGGGCCGAGCCGGTCGCCGAAGAGCCCGTGCACGACGGGTGTCTCCTCAGTCGCGGCCGCGGGCGTGCTTGAAGCGCGCGAGCCCGTCCGCGAGGTCGATGAGCGGATCCGGGTAGTCGAGTTCCTCACGTTCCGCGGCCGGGAGGCGCCAGGGTTCGTGCACCCTCCTGCCGTCCACGCCCGCGAGTTCGGGGACCCAACGGCGCACGTAGGCGCCCTCCGGGTCGTACCGCTTGGACTGGACGAGCGGATTGAGGACGCGGTGCGGGCGGGTGTCGGTGCCCGTGCCCGCGACCCACTGCCAGTTGAGCTGGTTGTTGACGACATCGCCGTCCACGAGCAGGTCCAGGAAGTGCCGGGCGCCGATCCGCCAGTCGACGTAGAGCGTCTTGGTCAGGAAGCCGGCCGCCAGCAGCCGTGCGCGGTTGTGCATCCAGCCCTCGTGACGCAGCTGGCGCATGGCCGCGTCGACGATCGGATATCCGGTCCGCCCGTCGCGCCAGGCCGCGATGTCGTCGGTGGCGTCCTCCTCGTGACGCCACTGGTCGTGGCGCGTGCGGTAGTCCTTCCGGGCCGCCTCGGGCCGTGCGGCCAGCACCTGGTGGTGGAAGTCCCGCCAGCACACCTGGCGTACGAATGCCTCCGCGCCGGGCCCGCCCTGCCTGCGGGCCCGGTGGACGAGTTCCACCGGGGAGAGCGCACCGAAGTGGAGATACGGCGACAGCCTGGACGTGGCGTCACCCGCGAGGTCGTCGTGCCGGTCCTCGTACCGGGACAGTCCGGAACCGGACCACCGCGAGAACCGGTCCCGTCCGGTGGTCTCCCCTCCGGTCGGCAGACCGGGCGAGACACCGGCCACGTCCGCGCGGTCGGGCAGCGGCTCACCGCGTACTGCGTCGGGGACGCGCACGGTGCGCGGCGCGCCGAGCGGCTTCCTCAGTGTCTCCTCCGACCAGCGGCGGAAGTAGGGGGTGAACACGGCGAAGTGGTCGGAGCCGGAGGGCGTCACCGCTCCCGGGGCGACGGCGGTGATCACCGTCTCGTGCACCCGCAGCGCCACGTGAGCGTGCCCGAGTTCCTCGCGGAGGCGTTCCTCGCGGCGCTGGGCGTACGCGGTGACGCCCGCGGCCATGTGCACCTCGCCGGCCCCGCACTCGGCGGCGACCGCGCAGACCTCCCGGACAACCGGTCCCGCGCGGACCACGAGCCGGCCACCGCGGCGGCGCAGCGAGGAGTCGAGGTCGCCGAGGCATTCGGTGAGGAAGGCCCTGCGGTTGGGCGCGTCGAAGCCCGCCGCGCGGATCCCCGTGTCGAGAACGAACAGCGGCACCACCTCGTCCGCAGCCCTCAGCGCGGCGTGCAGCGGCGGATGGTCGTGCAGACGCAGGTCCGAGGTGAACAGGACGACCGCGACGGTCATGGCGTCACTCCTGGCGCAGTGGTACGTGAACGGGCAGCACGGGGACGTCGAGGACAACGGGGCCGACCTCCGCGGGGAAACGCGGGTGGGTGGGCGAGCGTGGGTCCGGGGACGCCCCGCGGCGGAAGACCACCCGGGTGGACGATCCTTCGGACGCCCGCCTCGTGGGCCTGCCGGGCGAGGACGCGCGCCGCGCGACGGTCGGTGTCCTCGAAGCCGGAACCCGATCCGAGGGCGAGCACCCGGGCGGTGGTCGACGCCGCCACCTCGTAGGGGCCCGCCGACGGAACGAGGGTCGGTGACGTCTCCCCGCACGGTCTCGGGACCGGCCGCCCAGGGCTCGTTTCGCAGTGGCCGGAGTACGGACCGGACCGCGCACCCGACGACCGGCCTCCAGCAGCTCCGGCACCGGGCGTCCGCCGTCGTACCCGGGCGCGCCGGTCACCGGACACCGCAGCCGTTCCCCGTCCCGCTGTCCGCTGGCCGCCACGGCTCCTCCCTTCCGGTTCGCTCCAGGACACCTGCGCTGTCGAACGATCATGCGCCCCGCAGCGTCACCGCGCCCGTCGCGGCGAGGCGGCCCGCGGCGGTGACCGGGAACCGGGATCCGTCCGCTCTCGCGCGGCCCCGTCCGGGAGCCCCGCGGGACGGCGCCGGTGCACGCACCCCACCCAATGCCCGATGCCTGCGACAGCCGAGGGGCGGAGCAGGCCCTGTAGTACCGGCACCTCGCCCGACGGCGCTGCCGTACCCGCCGTGGGGCGAGCGGCGTGGTGCACGATCCGAATGACGTTCCCGCGTGCCCCTACTCGGCCGTGCGGCGGGCGAGCGGCAGACCGCCCCCGCCATCGAAGCCCACACTCGCCCGTACCCCCACCTCTGCCGTCGTCGCGCCGCCGGCCACGCCTGCCGAACGCCTGGTCCGTCGCCACCTCGTGCACGAGCAGTTGATTTCCGAAGGCCGGGCGGGCCGTGCGGGCCGCCGCTCGCACCTGTGCCTCACTGCTCCCTGCGCACACGGTGCCTACGGCGGATGCACGGTCGCCGACCCGCCATGTACCCCGCCACGCGAAGACCTTCCGATGGCCTAGGTCCGGTGGTGCTCCGCGGCAGGTGAGGCACAGGGTCGTCGGGAGGCATCTTCCCGAGAACGGAGCGATCCCTTGCAGCGCACCGCACAGATCTCCGACCGGACCATGCAGTCGATCTCGACGCCCGAGCGGGTCGAGACGCACCTGGGCACCCTGGAATTCCCGCTGGGTCTGCCCACCGAGGAGACCGCGAACCGCGTCTACGACCATGTGGACCACGTGCGGGCGGTCAGCGCGTTCCTCGACGCGTATTCCGGCGTCAGTCTGTGGGCGGCCCGACGGGGATTCCTGGAGGCCGGAATCCAGGACCACGACGTCCTGCTCTTCTCGGAGTTCATGGATCCCAAGACGCTCGTGCTGACCGGGAACGCGGACACCGTCTACTTCATCACCTTCCTCGACCTGACCGAGGGCCCGCTGGTGCTGGAAGTGCCGCCCCTCGCCCTCTGTTTCCTCAATGACATGTGGTTCCGCTGGGTCACGGACCCAGGCATGGCCGGTCCGGATCGCGGAGCGGGCGGCAAGTACCTCTTCGTGCCACCCGGTCACGAGGGCCCTCTTCCCGAGGGCGGGTTCTTCACGCTCCGGACCCGCACCACGAGGCTCATCCTGGGCGGTCGGGCCTTCCTGGAGGGCGACGACCCGAAGCCGGCGGTCGAGCGGATCAAGGAGGGCCTGCGCATCTACCACTACGTCCCCGGCCTCTACGGGACCAGCATCGGGGACATCGTCACCGGCGGCACGGCCCCGCCGCTGCCGTGGACCGCGCAGACCTGGACCGCCGCGCTGCACAGGCCCGACCCGCCGCGCTTCGTCGAGGCCTCCGGACTGCCCGTGAACATGATCCCGCCCGCGGACGCGACGTACTTCGACTTCGCGAGCGAGCTCGTGCACGACCAGCCGGCCGAGGCGCTCGACCCCGAGATCGCCGGTGCTCTGGCCGCCGTCGGCATCGTCAAGGGCAGGCCCTTCGAGCCGGACGCGCGGATGCGGGAGATCCTCACCGAGGCGGCCGCGGTCGGCAACGCCACGGCCCGCACCCTCGCCTGCCGTCCGCGTCCGGCCGAGGGGGCGCACTACTACGGTGCCTCCTCCGGGTGGCTCAACGGCCTGCTCGTGGCCGGCCACGAGTTTTTGGCCCCGCCCGCCGACATCACCGACAGGGGCGCCGAGCCCCGCCCGAACGACGGCGCCCGGAAACTCAACCTGCGGTCCTGGTGGTGGTACCTGGGCGTGGGCATCAGCCCGGCGTTCACGGCGCCACTGTCCGGCGTTGGCTCGCAGTACGTGTTCTCCATGGCGGATCGGGAGGGCCGGGCCCTCGACGGCGGCAGGTACTACCGACTGGTGCTTCCACCGGACATCCCCGCCGCGAAGTTCTGGTCGGTCACCGTCTACGACAACCAGACGCGGTCGATGCTCGACACTCCACAACGGTTCCCCCGGGCCGGCAGCCAGGCCTATCCCACCCCGGCAGCGGTCGCCGATGCGGACGGTACGACCACGGTGCACTTCGGGCCCGACCGGCCCGACGGGGTGCCGGAGGGCAACTGGATCCAGACCGCACCGGGCCGGGGATGGTTCGTGGTCCTGCGGCTCTACAGCCCGCTGCAGCCGTTCTTCGACAAGACGTGGCGGCCTGGCGAGATCGAGGCGGTGGACTGACCTCGTGCGACGGTCCGAAGACACGGCGGTCCGGACGGTGGAGTGGCCATGAGCACGGATGTGCTGGGCAGCTGGAACGAAGGTGCCACGAAGCGGGCCATCGTCGAGTTCGTGACGTCCGCGGCGGCGGAAGGGGCGCCGGGTTACGTTCCGCCGATGGACCGGGTCGCCGTGTTCGACAACGACGGCACCCTGTGGGTCGAGAAGCCCGCGCCGGTGCAGATGGCGTTCGTCCTCGGGAAACTGGCGGCGCGGCTGGAGGGGGATCCGTCGCTGGCCGCCGAGCGGCCCTACCGGGCGATCGCCGACCGGGACGAGGCGTACCTCCGCGCGTTGAACGAGCAGGACCCCGACGCCGTGGCGTCGATGGTGGAGGCCGTCGGATCGGCCTGGGAGGGCACCGCCTTCGGGGAGTTCGAGGCGGAGGCCGAACGGTACCTGGCGTCCTGGCGTCACGAGCGCTTCGGACTGCCGTACTCCGGCCTGGTCTACCAGCCGATGCTGGAGCTGTTCGACTACCTCAGGGCGTACGGCTGGCGGTTGTTCGTCTGCTCGGGTGGCGGGCGCGACTTCATGCGGGTGATCTGTGAGGGCACCTGGGGCCTGCCCAGGGAGAACGTGATCGGCTCGGCCCCGGAGTTCGCCTACCGGGACGGCGCGCTGGTCCGTCAGGCGGTCCTGCACGGCCCCGTCGCACTCGGGCCCGGCAAACCGGAGTACGTCCTCGCCCGCACCGGCCGGCTGCCGGGGTTCGCGGCCGGCAACGACGACGTGGACGTCGAGATGCTGCACTCCGCTCGGTTCGCCCTGCTCGTCGTGCACGACGACGACGTGCGGGAGTACGCCTACAGCGACTGCGCGCAGCGGGCCCGCGCGACGGCCGAGCGGTCCGGCTGGACGACGGTCAGCATGAAGAACGACTGGAAGACCGTTCTGACAGATCATTCCGAGTAGGAGGAACCCGATGCCTCAAGTGAGCGACGCGGCCGGCCCCGGCACGTCGGCCGAGACCCTGACCTCGATCAGCATCCCGGACCGGGTGGAGACGGTCTTCGGCGCGTTGGACTTCTTCGACGGCCTGCCCCTGCCCGACACGGTCACCCGCAGCTACGACGCTCTGGACCTGTTGCGCGGGATCGAGGTGTTCCTCAACTGCGTGCCCGGTGCCTCGATGGTGGCCATGCGGCGCGGACTGCGCAGCCTCGGCATCGACTCCCACACCATCGGCTTCACCTCCCCGCGCTGCAGTTCGGCACCGCTGATCCTCACGGCGAACACGGAGACCACGTACGGGATGGCCTGCCTGGCGCTCGACCAGGACGGGCCCACCGTCATCGAGACGCCGCCGAACTCGCTGTGTTTCGTCAACGACCTGTGGCAGCGCCACGTCACTGACATGGGCATCGCCGGACGGGACAAGGGAGAAGGAGGCACCTACCTCTTCCTGCCCCCGGGCTACGACGGCGACGTCCCCGACGGATACCTCGTCGCGCGGCCGAGGACCTTCTCCTCCTGGGTGCTGATGCGTGCCCTGGGCGGCGAGGAGGGCCTGCTGCGGACGCGCATCTATCCGCTCTCCGCTGCGGCGGACCCGCCCGAGCAGCGCTTCGTCGACTTCGCGGAGTCGGACTTCAACACGGTCCACGCCAACGACTTCTCGTTCTTCGAGGAGATCGACACCCTCGTCCAGGGGGAGCCGCCCGAAGCGCTCGATCCCGAGCGTGCCGGACAGCTCGCCGCGATCGGCATCGTGCCCGGCAAGCCGTTCCAGCCGGACGACCGGATGCGCTCGATCCTCGACACCGCGGCGAGAATCGCGTCGGGCATCGTACGGACGTTGGCCTTCAAGCCGCGTGACCCGAGCTTCTATTACTACCCCGGCAGCTCGTGGAAGAACCCGTGGCCGTCGCGCAGCCATGAGTTCCGGTCGGCGGACGGTGCCCGGTTGCTGGACGCCCGGGCGGTGTTCCACTACGTCGGGGCGGGCACCTCGCCGGCGATGGCGGCGGCTGCCGTGGGGGCGGGATCGCAGTACGCCTACACCGCGGAGGACTCCACCGGCGCCTGGCTCGACGGCGGGCGTGCCTACACGCTCAGGCTGCCGAGTGGCATCCCGGTGAAGAACTTCTGGGCCGTCAACGTCTACGACCCGCAGACCCGTTCGCTGCTGCGCACCGACCATCCCTACCCGAGCGTGAACAGCCTCTCGGACGCCGTCCGCTCCGAGGACGACGGCGACACGGTCATTCACTTCGGCCCGACGGCGCCGCAGGGCAGGGAGGGCAACTGGGTTCAGACGGTCCCCGGCAAGGGCTGGTTCATGATCCTTCGCCTCTACGGTCCACTCGAAAGCTGGTTCGACCAGAGCTGGCGGCCGGGCGAGATCGAACCGGTGTGAGGTAGACGGTCGTGGGTGAGGCGATCGGTCAGGTTCTGTCCTACGGCGTCGCCGTGGCGCTGAGCGCGTTCCCGATCATCGGTGTGGTGCTGATGCTGGCCACCCCCAGGGCGCGCTCCAACGGACCGGCGCTGCTCCTGGGCTGGGCCCTCGGCCTGGCCCTGGTCGGCACGATCGTGCTGCTGATCTCCGGCGGCGCCGGCTCCGGCGACCAGGGGCAGCCGGCCGACTGGGTCAGCGCGCTGGACTGGGTGTTGGGTGTGTTGGTCTGGGGGGGGGGGGCGCCGGCGTCCCCCCCCCCCCCCCGCGGCGACGAGGAGGTGCCGTTGCCGAAGTGGATGAAGACGGTCGACTCGTTCACTCCTGTCAAGGCGCTGGCACTGGGGACGGCACTGTCCGCCCTCAACCCGAAGAACCTGCTGCTCTCCATCGCCGCGGCGTCGGCGATCGCGCGCACGGACACCTCCGCCGGCGAGCAGGCCGTGGCGCTGGCGGTCTACGTCCTGCTCGGGGCGCTCGGGCCGGGAACGCCGGTCGTGCTCTACTTCGCCCTCAAGGAGCGCTCGCAGCACATCCTCGACGGTCTCAAGCTCTGGATGGAGCGGAACAACACGGCGATCATGGCCGTGATCTGCCTGATCTTCACCGCGAAGCTGGTGGGCAACGCCATCAGTGGCTTCTCCTCCTGAGAGAGGGCGAGCATGCTCGGGCTGTTCCCGTCACTGCGGGGATACCGGCGGCACTGGCTGGGGCGGGACGCCCTGGCAGGGGTGACGGTCTGGGCGGTTCTCGTGCCCGAAGCGCTCGCCTATGCGACGATCGCCGGCGTCTCGCCCGTGGTCGGCCTCTACGCCGCGCCCGCGGCCCTGATCCTCTACGCCGCCTTCGGCAGCTCCAAGCACCTGGTGGTCGGGCCGATGGCGGCGACGGCTGCGCTCTCGGCGGCGGTCGTCGGCGAGGCCGCGGACGGTTCGAGTGCGCACTTCACCGCGATGACGACCGCACTGGCCGTCACGGTGGGCATCGCGGCACTCCTCGCCGGACTGCTGCGCCTGGGCTTCCTCGCCCGCTTCATCTCCGAGCCGGTCCTGAAGGGTTTCATCGTCGGCCTGGCCCTGACGATCATCGCCGGACAGTTGCCGAAGCTGTTCGGCGTCGAGAGCGGGTCCGGGAACTTCTTCGAGAAGATCTGGGCGCTGATCGGAGACCTCGGCGAAACCAGCGGGCTCACCGTCCTGGTCGGCGTCGGCAGCCTCCTGCTGATCCTCGTGCTCCGGCGGGTCACCCCGGTCGTTCCCGGCTCGCTGATCGCGGTGGCGCTGGGGATCGCGGCGGCAGCGGCCTTCGATCTGGAGGACCACGATGTCGACGTCGTCGGCAGCATCGTGACCGGCCTGCCCTCCTTCGGAGTCCCCGAGGTCTCGGCCGACGCCTTCGCAGACCTCGCCGCCGGGAGCCTCGGCGTGCTGCTCGTCGCCTTCGCCGAGGGACTCGGAGCGGCGACCACCTACGCCACCCGCGGCCACTACGAGGTCGACGCCAACCGCGAGCTGATCGGGCTCGGTGCCGCCGGGCTGGGGGCCGGCCTCTCCAGCGGCATGGTCGTCAACGGCAGCCTCTCGAAGACCGCCGTCAACTGGTCCGCGGGCGCCCGCACCCAGCTCGCCGGGGTCTTCGTGGCCGCGCTGACCGTGATCACCCTGCTCTTCCTCACGGGCCTGTTCGAGAAGCTCCCCGAGGCGGTGCTCGCGGGGGTGGTGGTCGCGGCGGTGGTCGAACTGGTCGACATCCCCTCGCTGGTCGCCCTCCACCGCGTCTTCACCGGCAGGCTCGGCCAGGCCTACGGTGTCGGGGCGCGGCCCGACTTCCTCGCCGCGGTCGCCGCGATGCTCGGCGTGATGATCTTCGACACGCTGCCCGGCCTCTTCATCGGCATCGGTGCCTCGCTGCTCCTGCTTCTCTACCGCTCCTCGCGTCCGGCCATCACCGAACTGGGTCAACTGCCGGGCAACGGACACTTCGCCGCGCTCGACAGGCACGCGGAGAGCCGAAGGATCCCGGGGGTCATCGTGCTCCGCGTCGAGGCGGGCATCTACTTCGCCAATGCCGAGCGGATCCGCTCCACGGCACTCGGGGCCGCCGGCCGGAAAGGGACGAAGGCGGTGGTGATCGATGCCGAGACCGTCCCCTTCGTCGACGTCAGCGCGGTACGCATGCTCGACGAGCTGGCCGGGGCACTGGAGGCCCGCGGAGTCCGGCTCCTGCTGGCCCGAGACATCGGTCAGGTACGGGACGTGCTGCGCACCGCCGAAGCCAGGGAGGAACTGAGGCACGTCCATCCCACGGTGCGTGCGGCGGTCGACGCGGCCAGGGCCGGCACCTGAGTGCGGACCGGAGAGAGCGCCCCCTCCCGCGAAGACCGGGCACCGGCTCACGTTCCGACGGCGCGTCGGGGCTTGTGCGTCCACTGCGGTCGTTCCACGGCCACCACGACGGACCACGAGAAGCCCATGGCCCTTCCGCCGGGTGCGGCGAAACCCGCGCCCGCCCTTCCGCGTGTTCCTGGAGCACCGCCACACCGGGCGGCAAGGGAAGGGAACACACATGCATCCACGCGCAAGACTCGTGGTGATCCTCAGCAGTCTGGTTCTGACGGTCTGCGCCGCCCTCACGTGGGGCGCCGCGCAAGGGGCCACCGGTCGGGCCACCGCACCGCAGGCTGCCGGCCGCCCCGGCGACGCCGGCGCGGCCGCCGTCCCCTGCACCGTGGACTACAGGGTGCAGAACCAGTGGGACACCGGCTTCACCGCGTCCGTGACGGTCACCAACAACGGCGCCGCGAAGTCGTCGTGGGCGGTGAAATGGTCCTACGCCGGCAATCAGAAGGTGACCAACGCCTGGAACGCCAAGATCGCCCAGTCCGGCGCGCACGTCACCGCGGCCGACGAGTCCTACAACGGCGCCCTGGGTACGGGCAGTTCGGTCAGCTTCTGCTTCCAGGGCACCTACAGCGACAGCAACGCGGTCCCCGCCGCCTTCACCCTCGACGGCGTGACCTGCAACGTCGACTCCGGCGACACCGGCACCGGGCGGCAGCCGGAGCGACTCGCCCGGTTGAGGGAGTAGGGCATCGTGCCGGTCACCGTGCGGACCGGGCTTGCCGGGCAGGAGCGCGCTCCGCGCGTCGACGGCTGGAATCCTTCGTCCCTGGCGTCTCACGGTGCGTGGCCGGACCGGATGCCGTTGGGCGATCACTTTCGGTCGTGTCGCGACCACCTCGCCCAGCGCCCCGCGTCTTCGTTTGTCGATGGCATCGCGGCCTGGTGGCAGGAGTAAGACATGCCGGTTCATCCGGCAGTAACCTCGCTTGGACCGTGGGTTCATCCGCTCGGCTGAGTCTTGCCATTCTGTGGTGTGATGCCAAGTAGGACCGCTGAACTGCTCGTTCGCGGGAGAGAGTGTCTTGTGGTGGGCGCTGCAGTCGGCTTTGCAAATCAACTGAAAGTTGCTGCATAGCATTTCACGGGCCGTCAGGCCCTCGTAATCTGGGAGGTATTAGTTCATCAAGTGAAGGGAAGCACTTCGATGAAGCGCTTTGTGTGTTCAACTTTCATGGCGTTCGCGGTGGCCTTGGTCGTAGCGGCGCCCGCCACGGTGGCCCACGCCGAGCCCCAGGAAGGTACGGGGAGCCAGACCTCCGCACCCGCGTGCCTGACGTACAGTGCCGGGTGGCGCTACACGTTCGTGAACAACGACTGCGCCACCGCCTACCGGGTGAAGGTGGTGTACGGCGACGGAACGGACGTCCCCTGCCAGCAGGTGGCCGCAGGGACCTGGTTCACCTTCCCGGGGTACGGAACCACCGGAAACTCGGTTGAGGGCATCGTTCTGTGCGACCACGTCGACGGTGTCTGACCGCACGGCCGCATGGCCGCACGGCGAAGGAGCGCAGCTTGCCGTGTGGCGTACGAGCCTTGGCTCCGGTAATGGGCATGGACAGGAGCCCTGCTCCGCCCAGCGTGCGGGTGAGTAGCAAAGGGTCGGAATCCGGTGCCCGCATTGCTGGTTGGGGATGTCGGCCGCGTCTCCACGTGCTCGCCTGGGCCATCTGATACTCCGCGGGACGGTGTGTGGGGTGGGCAGCAGGACACGCGGCCATGACGCCCTGCGGCCAGACCGGGAACAGGGGAGCGGTCGGCCGAAAGCCGTCCTGTCGTGGTCCGAGCGGCCTTAACGTCGTGCCGTGACCACCGATGGCAACACCGCATACCGGTACCGCACCGCCGTCCCGGAGGACACCGAGGCCATCGAGGCCCTGGACTGCTCGTTCACCACTGGCACGGTCCTCCAGGTGACCGTCACCGACGACGGGTTCGCCCTGCGGGAGATCAGGGTGGACCCGCCCCTGACCAAGGTGTTCCCCGAGGACGAGTACGACGCCGACGACGAGGACTCACGTACCTTCGTCGCCCACGGATCCGCAGGTGACCTGGCCGGGTTCGTCACCGTCTCGTACTCCGGGTGGAACCGTCGGCTGACCGTGGAGGACATCGAGGTCGCCCCGGAGCACCGAGGACGAGGCGTCGGCCGGGCGCTGATGGGGCTCGCGGTCGAGTTCGCCCGCGAGCGGGGCGCCGGACACCTCTGGCTGGAGGTCACCAACATCAACGCACCCGCGATTCACGCGTACCGGCGGATGGGCTTTGCCTTCTGCGGGCTGGACACCGCCCTCTATGACGGCACCCCCTCCGAAGGCGAGCAGGCGCTCTACATGAGCATGCCCTGCCCCTGAGCGGACAGCAGACGGCACACACGGACGGAGTACCCCCGCCGCCCGGCACCACCGTGACGGTGAGCAGCCAGACCGGGCCTCTGCCCCGGGGCCGCAGCCCGCTCCTACCACTCCACCCGCGCGTCGACCAGCCGGCACCCCGCCGCCTGGCGGGTGGCGTACCACCTCTGGAAGCGCTCGGACCGCCACACCACGAGCGGGACGGCCCGCTCGCCGCCGACGCGGCGCGAGCCGCGGCAGCCCACCGCCCGCACGGCCGGAGCGCTTGCAGGAGCTGGCCGGTCCTGTCGAGGGCAACGCGCCTGACCGGGGCGATGTTCCTCACAACCATCGAACGGGGGGTCGGTGTAAGGTCGAGATCGCCCTTGACCTGCACAAAGCAGGCAGGGAGCCGTCTTCCAGGAGTCCAACATGCTGCGCACCATGTTCAAGTCCAAGATCCACCGCGCCACCGTCACCCAGGCCGACCTGCACTACGTGGGATCCGTGACGATCGACGCCGAGCTGCTCGACGCCGCCGATCTGCTGCCCGGTGAGCTCGTGCACGTCGTCGACATCACCAACGGGGCCCGGTTGGAGACGTACGTCATCGAGGGGGAGCGCGGGTCCGGGGTGATCGGGATCAACGGGGCCGCCGCCCATCTCGTCCACCCCGGTGATCTGGTGATCATCATCAGTTACGCTCAGGTGACCGACGCCGAGGCGCGGGCGATGGAACCCCGGGTGGTGCACGTGGACGCCGACAACCGCATCGTGGCCCTGGGCGCCGACCCGTCCGAGCCGGTGCCGGGGTCGGACCAGGAACGCAGCCCGGGGGCCGTGGCCACGGCCTGAGCGGCGCAGACCGAGGCGGGAGCGTGACACGGCCATGGGTGACATCGAGATCCGCGACGACCGGGCGGCGGGGCGGCTCGAGGCCGTGGCCGGCGGTGAGGTCGTCGGGCGCGTCGAGTACTTCCTCCTCGACGCGCCCCGGCGCGCGCTCGTCCCGGTGCACACCATCGTGGAGCCCGCCCACGAGGGGAAGGGCATCGCGGGCTCCCTCGCGCGTGAGCTCTACGCCATCGCCGCCCGCGAGGACAGCGCCGTCGCCCCGCTCTGCCCGTACGTCGCCAAGTGGGCCGAACGCCACCCCGACCAGTCTCCGGCGGCCGGGCCCGAGCTGATGCGGGCGGCGAAGGTGTGGCTCGCCGCGCACCCCGAGCGGTTCTGACGGCGCCGGGGGAGTCGCCCGTACTCGCGCTGCTGCACACCTCGCCCGTGCATGTCTCTGTCCTCGACGCGCTGCGCGACCAGTCCCACCCGGGGCTCGAGTTGCTGCACTCCGTCGCCGAGGACCTGCTGGAACGCGCCCCCGCCGACGGGCCCGCGACGGTCGCCGGCGACGTACGGGCGAGGGTGCGCGAGGCCGTCGGCAAGGGGGCCCGGGCCCTGCTGTGCACCTGGTCGACCATCGGCGGCGTCGCGGAGGCGGCCGGCGCCGACTCCGGTGTCGCGGTACTGCGCGTCGACCGGCCCATGGCCGCTGCCGCCCCGGCCGCGGGTCCGCGCGTCGTGGTCCTCGCCGCCCTGGCGAGCACGCTCGGACCCACGGTCGATCTGATCGCGGAGGAGGCCCACCGGGCAGGCCGGTTCGTCGAGGTGCGGACCGTGCTGATCCCGGGGTCCTGGGAGCGTTTCGCGGCGGGTGACGCGGCGGGGTATGCCCACCGGGTCGCCCGGGTCGCCCGGGTCGCCGACGCGGTCACCGGTGCCGATGCGATCATCCTGGCCCAGGCCTCCATGGCACCCGCGAAGGCGCTCGTCACGACGTCCGTGCCCGTGCTGTCCAGCCCCCGTCCGGGACTCGCGGCGGCGGCACGTCCGCACTGAACCGTGCCCCGGCGCGACCGGGAGGAGCGGCGGGATCATCTTGTGCAACCTTTGGGTTGCGCATGGCGCCCACGTGTGCAACCGTTCAGTTGCAGAGCGAGGAACGAGGAGGCACCCCGTGAACGACGTCACCTACACCGAAGCGGAACTTGCCGCGCTGGACCGGATCGACCGGCGGATCGACATCGACGCCCCCGCCGAGCGGGTGTGGGAGCTGGTCGTGCGGCCCGGCTGGTACATCAACGACGGCGAGGTCGAGCCCGAACCGGACCTGCGCCGGGAGGGCGACGTGACCGTGGTCCGCCATCCGTCGCTGGGCGAGTTCCGGTTCCGGACGGTGGAGCTGGACAAACCGCGCTACGCGGCGTTCCGCTGGATCGGCACCCCGTTCCGCGACGACGCGACACCCTCCACCCTGGTCGAGTTCTGGATCGACGAGCGCGACGCGGGCGGGGTGACCCTCCGCGTCGTGGAGAGCGGCTTCTCGAGCCTCGCCGACGACCCGGCGGCATGGCTGAAGGAACGCGAGGGCAACGACAAGGGCTGGCTCACCGAGCTCGCGGCCGCCAAGGCGTTCGTCGAGCAGGGCGCGCCGGCCGGAGCGGGGCACCGGTGACCGCTGTCGCTCTTCCCGTGGTGTGCGCCGCGATCGGCGACGCGACACGCTGGGAGATACTCACCCGGCTCGGTGAGGGACCCATGTCGGCGTCCGCGCTGGCGAGGGTCCTGCCGGTGAGCCGGCAGGCGATCGGAAAGCATCTGGAGGTGCTGCGCGAGGCAGGGCTGATCGAGTCCGAGCAGCGCGGTCGCGAGGTCGTCCACCTCGCCCTCGGCGCCCGGCTCGGCGCGCTGGCCCGCGAACTCGACCGGATCGGCCGCTCCTGGGAGACGCGTCTGCTGCGGCTCAAGGAACTGGCGGAGCGCCCCGGACCCGAAGCGGCCCCCGAAGGGCAGTGACCCACAGGACGGAGCAAGACCGTGACGGAGCATGACACAGGGCCCATGGACCGCGCGCCGGCGCTGCCGCCGGTGGCCGACCGGGCCACCTTCGAATCCCTGCTGGACCGGCTGCGGACCCGGGAGAAGGCGCACACCCGGGAGGGCGACGCGCTCGCAGCCGCCCGGCGGCGCCTGCCCATGGTCGAGGTGGCGGCCGACCTCCCGCTGACCGGACCCGACGGGCCGGTCACGCTGCTCGACGCCTTCGAAGGGCGCCGGCAGCTCATCGCGTACTACTTCATGTGGTACCCGGGCCACGACGCGGCGGGCCAGTGCGAGGGCTGCACCTGGGTCACCACCCAGGTCCAGGAGCTGTCGTACCTGCACTCGCGCGACATCACCTACGCGGTCTTCTGCCAGGGCCCGTACGAGGAGAGCCGCCGCTACCGGAACTTCATGGGCTGGCAGGTGCCGTGGTACTCGGCGCTCCCGTCGCAGGACGAACTGCTGTCCGGGCGGCACGTCGGCATGATGCACCTCGTCTGCTACCTCCGGGACGGCGACCGTGTCTACGAGACGTACTGGACGACGCTGCGCGGCGTGGAGGCGATGGACTACAGCTACGCGCTCATGGACCTCACCGTGTACGGACGTCAGGAACTGTGGGAGGACTCGCCGCCCGGCTGGCCCACCGTCCAGGACACGCCCGCCGACGACGTGCTGCGGAGCGACGGACGCCCGATCCCCCACTGGTCGCGCGTCGAGGCCGGTCGCTCCGACACCCTGACCCCTTGATTCTCCGGGCCGGGCCGGTGGCGCCAACCGGCCCCGTGCCGTCACGCGGGCGGGTGACTGGCGAGGCGGCCCCCGGGTAGGCGGGGGAGTAGTCCAGAGCCGACGTCGACCGACAGGCCGGAGGACACGCGCCATGACGAACCCGTACCCGGACCCCGTCCCGCCGGGCCCCACTCCGGGACCGGCACCCGGCCCGGATCCCTCGCACCCCGAGCCCTACCCCGACCCGGTGCCGACCCCCCAACCGCCGGGACCGAACCCCACCCCGCCGCCTCCGCCGCCGGGCCCCGGCCCCGAGCCGACCCCGCAGCCGCCCGGTCCGGGCCCGCAGCCGCCCCCGCCGCACCCGGGTCCCCCCGAGCCGTCACCGTCGCCGATCCCCCCGGGCCCCGAGCCGACACCGAACCCGGAACCCGGACCTCCCTTGACCTGAACCGCACCCCGAGCGGGAGGGCGGCGGACCGCCCCGCGGCGGACCGCTCCGCGGCCACCGCCGCCCTCCCGCGCACGGGGTTACGCGGACACCTCCGACCGGTCCCCGCCCCACAGCGTGTGGAACGAGCCGTCGCGGTCCGTACGCCGGTAGGTGTGCGCACCGAAGTAGTCCCGCTGGCCCTGGGTCAGCGCGGCCGGCAGGCGCTCCGCGCGCAGGGCGTCGTAGTAGGCGAGGGCCGCCGCGAAACCGGGGGTCGGCACACCCTGGCGGGTCGCCGAGATCAGCACCTCGCGCCAGTCGTCCTGCGCCTCGGCGATCTCCTGCGCGAACGTCTCGTCGGAGAGCAGGCTCGGCAGGTCCGCGCGCGCGTCGTAGGCGGCACGGATGCGGTCCAGGAACGCCGCCCGGATGATGCAGCCGCCGCGCCAGATGGCGGAGACCGCCCCGAGGTCGATGTCCCAGCCGTGCTCCTCGCTGCCCGCGGCGACCTCGTGGAAGCCCTGCGTGTACGACACGATCTTCGACGCGTACAGGGCCTGCTCCACCCGGTCCGCGAACGCCGCCGCCTCCGCCTCGTTCATCGGCGTGGGCGTCGGGCCGGCCAGCCCGCGCGAGGCCTCACGCAGCGCGGCGTGACCGGAGAGGGAGCGTGCGAACACCGCTTCGGCGATGCCGGACACCGGCACCCCCAGGTCGAGCGCGATCTGCACGGTCCAGCGCCCCGTGCCCTTCTGCTCCGCCTGGTCCACCACCACGTCCACGAACGGCTTGCCCGTCGCCGCGTCCACGTGCGACAGCACCTCGGCCGTGATCTCGATCAGATACGAGTCCAGACGCCCGGTGTTCCAGGTCCGGAAGATGTCCGCGATCTGTGCGGGGGTGTACCCGGCGACATCCCGCAGCAGCTGGTACGCCTCGCCGATCAGCTGCATGTCGGCGTACTCGATGCCGTTGTGCACCATCTTCACGAAGTGTCCGGCGCCGTCCGGGCCGACGTGCGTGACGCAGGGGGAGCCGTCCTTCGCCTTGGCGGAGATCTTCTCCAGCATCGGCCCCAGGGAGTCGTACGACTCCTTCGGCCCGCCCGGCATGATGCTCGGTCCGTGCAGGGCGCCCTCCTCACCGCCGGAGACGCCCATGCCCACGAAGTGGATGCCCTGCTCGCGCAGCGCCCTCTCCCGGCGCCGGGTGTCCGCGAAGTGGGCGTTGCCACCGTCGATGATCATGTCGCCGGGCTCCAGCAGCGGGGCGAACTCCTCGATGACCGCGTCCGTCGGCTCGCCCGCCTTCACCATGATGACCAGCCGCCGCGGCCGCTCCAGGGCCGCCACGAACTCCTTGGCCGTCTCGGCCGCCACGAAGCTGCCCTCGTGTCCGAACTCCTCCACCAGCGCGTGCGTGCGCGCCGCGGTCCGGTTGTGCAGGGCGACCGTGTAGCCGTTGCGGGCGAAGTTGCGCGCGAGGTTGCGGCCCATGACCGCGAGCCCGGTGACGCCGATCTGCGCTGAACTGCTCATTGAGGTGGCTCCTAGTGACCTGGTATCGGTACTGCCGGTGCGCCGGGTGCTGCCGGTCGACGCCCGCCAGTCCTGCCATCGACCATCCTGACGTGCCGCACTTGCGTGTGCATGCGCGGGTCGGTCGAACACCGCGCAGGCACATACGCGCGAAGACACCCGACATACTCAGCCGCCGCCCCGACGCCCGGCGCTCCCACCCACCGCACCCCCTCGGCCCGTGCGCCCGACCGGCGCGCGCTCCCGCGTGCCCCCGCGGACGGGCACACCCGCCCGCGCACATGCGCCCCCGGGCGTCAACGGGGGCGCAACGGGCGAAAAGTCCCGGCCACTTGGCGCATCCGTGCGGCCGATAGCCGCCTTGTCACGGCCAGTTCGCAGCGCTTACTTTTGCCCCTCCTGACGCACTGTCGAGGGGGATTCCATGGCCGTCCGCGGCCGGCACCGCCGGTATCAGCCGAACAGGATCAACCGGGCCTCGCTCACCGTCACCGCGGGCGGTGCCGGAATGGCGCTCCCGCTCATGGGCACCGGCGCCGCCCAGGCCGCCGACGTGGAGACCTGGGACAAGGTCGCCGCCTGCGAGTCCACCAACGACTGGGACATCAACACCGGCAACGGGTACTACGGCGGACTCCAGTTCAGCCAGTCCACCTGGGAGGCGTTCGGCGGCGCCCGGTACGCGCCCCGTGCGGATCTGGCCACCAAGGACCAGCAGATCGCCGTCGCCGAGAAGGTCCTCGACGGACAGGGCCCCGGCGCCTGGCCGGTCTGCTCGGTACGGGCCGGACTGACGCGGGGCGGCAGCGCCCCCGAGATCCAGCCGGCCGCGGACACATCCGGCGGCAAGGGCGCGAAGGCCGACAAGAAGAAGAGCCGGCCCACCGTCGAGGACGTCAAACCGCACACCACACCCCAGTCGCGCGCGGGCCGTGCGGAGATGTACACCGTGGTCCGCGGCGACACCCTCTCCGGCATCGCGGCGGAGGAGCGGATCCGCGGCGGCTGGAAAGGGCTGTACGACGCCAACCGCGCGAGCATCGGCGCCGACCCCGACCTGATCGTGCCCGGCCAGCGGCTCTCTCTGCCCGACGGGACGGCCGAGCGGTCCGCCACCGCGTCGAAGCCGGACGGGAGGAAGGCCGGGAAGGCCGGGAAGGCCGAGAGGAAGACCGAGAAGAAGACCGAAAAGCAGGCCGAGAAGAAGGCCGAGAAGAAGACTGCCCCCCAGCGCACCGAGGACCGTGCCGACCGAGCCGCCAAGACCGGCGGGAAGCTGGTCGCCCCCGTCAGCGCCGCCCTCGGCACGCCGTACCACAAGGCCGGATCCGCCTGGTCGAAGGGCTATCACACGGGGGTCGACTTCCCCGTCCCCACCGGCACGTCCGTGAAGTCGGTCGCGGCGGGCACCGTGGTGAGCGCCGGCTGGGAGGGGTCGTTCGGCTACCAGGTGGTGGTCCGGCACACCGACGGCCGCTACAGCCAGTACGCGCACCTGTCGGCGATCTCCGTGAAGAGCGGGCAGTCCGTCGGCGCGGGGCAGCGCATCGGCCGGTCCGGTTCGACCGGCAACAGCTCGGGCCCGCATCTGCACTTCGAAGTGCGGACGGGGCCCGGTTTCGGGTCGGACGTCGACCCGGTCGCCTATCTGAGGGCGGGCGGCGTCAGGATGTGATGCGCGTCCGGTGCCGGTCCACCACCCCGACCGGCACATACGGTCCGCCGTAGAAGGGCGCGTACGCCATCAGCGGCGCCGCCGCGGACTCCGCGTCGTCCGGAGCCCCGCGCGGCGCCGGCACCCGCACGTCCTCGGGGAGCGTCAGTTCGGCCAGCAGCCGCTCGGCGGGGTCGGCCCCGGCGACCTGCTCACCGGCCCCGGACCGGGTGAGGGACACCGCCTCGGGCACGGACTCCGGGACCGGGCTCCCGGCACCGGCCGCCCGCGCCTCGTGCTGCTCACGGGCCAGCCGCTCCGTGGTGAGGAGGATCAGCCCGCCGGCGGCCACCACCCCACAGCTCAGTGCGAGCGCCGTGCCCGTCGCGCCGTAGCGGAAGGTCTCGCCGAACATCGTGATGCCGACCGCGGCCGCCACCACCGGGTTCACCACCGTCAGCGTGGCCAGCGGGGCCGCCAGGCCGGCACCCCGGTAGGAGGCCTGCGAGAGCAGCATGCCGGCGGTGGCCAGCACGCCGATCACCGCCATGGAGGGCAGATCGCCGACCGACACCCCGCCGGTCCAGTCCACCGCGACGGTCTTGGTGAAGACGGAGGACATGCCGAACGCGACGCCGGACGCCGTGGCCAGCAGGATGCTGCGCACCGCGGGATGCCGGTGCACGGCCCGCGCCGCGATCATCAGCGCCACGACCGCACCGGCCGTCGCCCCCGCGGCCGCCACCCGCTGCGCGCTGTCCAGCGACTGCGCTTCGGCCGCGCCGACCAGGGACAGCAGGCCCGCGAGACCGACGGTCGCCATGATGGCGCCCCGCCACGCGGTCGCCCCGGCCTTGCGGCCGACGAACAGGGCGGCCATGGGCAGCGCGAACACGATGGTCAGCGCACCCAGCGGCTGGACGAGACTCAGCGGGCCGTAGGCGAGTGCCACCACGTGGAGCAGCGCGCCGAGGCCGTTGAGCGCGACCGCCGCCCACCAGCCCGGCCGGCGCAGCGGTGCGTACTGCTGCGCGCCGGGTGAGGACACCGCGACCTGCTCCTGCACGATCGCACCGCCGGCGTACGCCACGGCGGACACGAACGACAGCAGCACGGACAACGCGAGGGCGCTCATCGGCTGCTCCTCTGCGTGAGGCCGGGACAGCGGGCCCGGCGCGGCGAACGGTCGGCTCTCATAACCAACACGATGCCGTGTCAGGCTGTTCCCGTCGTCGTCCCTGAGCACTCAATGAGTCCTACTGCCGATGGAGTACGACGACGACCTCGTCATCCCCTGGGTGGGTGCCCCGAGACGGAGGGCCCCTGGTTGCACCCCCTAGGGGACTTGGTACTACTGCACGTCGTGGACCTCGACCCCCGCCTCACCGCCCTTCACCGGCTCGGTGGCTTCTACGTACTGCGCACGGCAGGAGTTCCCGACCGCTCCCTGCCCACGCTCGCCCAGGCATACGTTCCCGGACGCCCGGATGTTCACGGCGACTTCCTGACCTCGCGGGTGCGCAGGGTCGCCGGGGCCCTGGATACGCCCGAGGCACGGGTCGCCGCGTCGGTGGCCCACCAGGGACTCGCCGCCCGCCTGTGGTCCATCGCCCTGGGCTCCGCCGCGCTCTACGGCGCCGTCCCCGACCTCGCCCCGCACCTGCTGCGCTGGGACCCCGAGGCCAGTGCCCCCGACGACCTGTGGCTGACCGAGGTACGTTCGCTGCCCGGCGACGCGCCCACCCTCGCGGACCTGGTCCTGCGCGGCCATCTCGCACCCCTGGCCGAGGCCCTGCGCGCCCGCCACCGCCTCGCCCCGGGACTGCTGCGCGGCAACGCCGCCTCCGCGCTCGCGGGTGCCGCGCGGGAGCCGGTCCGGTGGGCGCGCCGCCACGGCCGTACGGACGTCGCCGCGCGCGCCGCCTCCCTGACCCGCGAACTTCTCGCAGACCCGCTGCTCGCCGGGGCCGGAACCCTCACCGGCACCGGCTTCCGGCGCCGCAGCTGCTGTCTGTACTACCGGGTGCCCGGCGGGGGAGTCTGCGGCGACTGTTGCTTCGTACGGCCGCCCCGCTCTTCCCCACGCGCCCCATCTGAGTGACCATGAGGGGGACGTCCGCTCAGACAGGGGGTTCACGGGTGCGAGTGGGACTGCTGAGCAGGGAGTACCCCCCGGACGTGTACGGCGGCGCGGGAGTCCATGTGGAGTTCCTCGCCCGGGAGCTGCGGCCCCTGGTGGACCTGGAGGTGCACTGCTGGGGCGAGGGCAGGGCGGACGGCGTACTGCGCCACCGGCCATGGTCCACGCTCGACGGCGCCAACGACGCGCTGCGCACCTTCTCCGTGGACCTCGCCATGGCCGCCGCCCTGGAGGGCCGCGAACTGGTCCACTCGCACACCTGGTACGCCAACCTCGGCGGTCACCTCGCGAAGCTGCTGTACGGCATCCCGCACGTGATGACCGCCCACTCCCTGGAGCCGCTGCGCCCCTGGAAGGCCGAGCAGCTCGGCGGCGGTTATGCGCTGTCGGGCTGGGCGGAGCGCACCGCCGTCGAGGCCGCCGACGCGGTGATCGCGGTGTCCGCCGCCATGCGCGAGGACATCCTCGGCTGCTATCCGGCCCTCGACCCCGGCCGGGTGCACGTCGTGCACAACGGCATCGACACCCGCCTCTACCGTCCCGACCCCGGCACCGACGCCCTGGACCGGATCGGCCTGGACCGCTCCCGCCCCTACGCGCTGTTCGTCGGCCGGATCACCCGGCAGAAGGGCGTGCCGCATCTGCTGCGGGCCGTGCGCGGCATCGACCCTTCCGCACAGGTCGTGCTGTGCGCCGGCGCCCCGGACACGCCCGCGATCGACCGGGAGTTCCGCGAGCTGTACGAGGAGCTGAGCCGGGTCCGCGAGGGGGTGCACTGGATCCCGCAGATGCTGCCGCGTCCGGAGGTGATCCAGCTGCTCACCCATGCCGCCGTGTTCGTGTGCCCCTCGGTGTACGAGCCGCTCGGGATCGTCAACCTGGAGGCCATGGCCTGCGGCACCGCGGTGGTCGCCTCCCGGGTCGGCGGTATCCCCGAGGTCGTGGCGGACGGCTCGACGGGGGTACTCGTGGAGGCGGACGACGACTTCGAGGCAGGCCTCGCACGGGCCCTCGACTCCGTCCTCGGCGACCCGGCCACGGCACGGCGGATGGGCGAGGCGGGACGGGAACGCGCGGTCTCGGAGTTCGGCTGGGACGCGGTGGCCCGGCGCACGGTCCTGCTCTACGAGGAGATCCTCAAACAGGCTTAGTCCCGTCCGTGCGGGGCAGTCTTGGGAAAATTCGGCGTGAGGGGAGCGGCCATGCGTCGTGGTGGTCCTTCGGTCCTGGGAATCGTGCTGGCGGGCGGCGAGGGCAAGCGCCTGATGCCCCTCACGGCGGACCGCGCCAAACCCGCGGTCACCTTCGGCGGCACGTACCGCCTGGTCGACTTCGTGCTGTCCAACCTCGTCAACGGCGACATCCTGCGCATCTGCGTGCTCACCCAGTACAAGTCGCACTCGCTGGACCGGCACGTCACCACCACCTGGCGCATGTCGAGCCTGCTCGGCAACTACGTCACCCCCGTCCCCGCCCAGCAGCGCCTCGGCCCGCGCTGGTACCTGGGCAGCGCCGACGCGATCCTGCAGTCGCTGAACCTGATCCACGACGAACAGCCGGAGTACGTGGCGGTGTTCGGCGCGGACCACGTGTACCGCATGGACCCGCGCCAGATGCTGGCCCAGCACATCGAGAGCGGTGCGGGGGTCACGGTGGCGGGCATCAGGGTGCCGCGCTCGGAGTCCTCCGCCTTCGGCGTGATCACCCCGGGCTCGGACGGCCAGAGCGTGGACCGCTTCCTGGAGAAGCCCTCCGACCCGCCCGGACTGGCCGACGACCCCGAGTGCGTGTTCGCCTCGATGGGCAACTACATCTTCACCACCAAGGCGCTCGTCGAGGCCCTCCACCGCGACGCCGAGGACGAGAACTCGGTGCACGACATGGGCGGTTCGATCCTGCCCCAGCTCACCGACCGGGGTGAGGCGCACCTGTACGACTTCAGCGCCAACCACGTGCCCGGCGAGACCAGCCGGGACCAGGGCTACTGGCGGGACGTCGGCACCCTGGACGCCTACTACGACGCGCACATGGACCTGATCGCCGAGCGCCCCGCGTTCAACCTCTACAACCGGCAGTGGCCCATCTACACCCACTCCGGCCAGCTCTCCCCGGCCCGCTTCAACGCCGGGGGCATGGCGAGCGAGTCGATCATCAGCGCCGGCTGTCTGATCCGGGGGCAGGTCACGCGGTCCGTACTGTCGCCGGGGGTGCTGGTCGACCCGGGTGCGGTGGTGCAGGGCTCGGTGCTGCACGACAACGTCCACGTCGGGCGGGGCGCGGTGGTGCGCGGGGCGGTGCTCGACAAGAACGTCGAGGTGCCGCCGGGCGCGACGATCGGCGTCAACCCGGAACGCGACGCGGAGCTGTACACGGTGTCCAAGGGCGGCGTGATCGCACTCGGCAAGGGACAGCGGGTGCCCTAGGAGGCGGCCGGCGGGGCGCCGGCCTCCTCCTGTGGGCCGCACCCGTCCGGGTGGCGTCCGTCACCCGGTGGGACCGTGATCGCGCCGCTACGGCCCCGTGCTTCACTCACACCACGCCCCTTCGGCCGTGCCCCGGGGAGGAACGCGGACGTCACATGCTGTTAACTATGTGTAGCCAGATCGTACTTGACCGTAATCGGCCGGGAGCGATTGACTGCTGATCCGTTCCCGTCGTCGACGCGAGGCCCCGACCATGACCGCAGACCCGCTCGCCCCTCTCGACCTGGCGTTCTGGAACATCGAGTCCACCGGTCACCCGATGCACCTCGCGGCGCTCGGGATCTTCTCCGCCGGCTCACCCTCCGCGGCGGCGCACGCCGCGGATCTGCTGGCCGCCCGTGCCGCCGCCGTGCCGGGGCTGCGGATGCGCATCCGCGACACCTGGCAGCCGCTCGGCCTGCGCCGGTCACTGTCGGCGCTGCGCCCCCCGTGGCCGGGCCCCGGCGACTCCCTCACGGCCGCCCTGCGGCAGCCGCTCGCCTCGGCCGTACGCCGGTCGCTCGCCTTCGGCGGCGCCAGCCGGGAACCGGACCCCGGCTTCGACCCCCTCGACCACGTCCGGCTGCACCCCCCGGCCGACGACTTCCACGCGGCGGCCGGACGGCTCATGGGCCGCCCGCTGGAACGCACCCGGCCGCCCTGGGAGGCCCATGTGCTGCCGGGGGAGGACGGGGCCTCCTTCGCCGTCCTGTTCAAGTTCCACCACGCCCTCGCCGACGGACTGCGCGCCCTGACCCTCGCCGCCGCTCTGATGGACCCCATGGACCTGCCCGCGCCCCGGCCCCGTCCCGCGGAGCCCCCGCGCGGACTGCTCCCGGACGTGCGCGAGGTGCCCGGCCTGGTGCGGGACGCCCTGTCCGACGCGGGCCGGGCCCTGGACATCGGCGCCGCCGTCGCCCGGTCCACCCTCGACATGCGCTCCTCGCCCGCGCTGACCTGCGCCCCCAGCGGCACGCGCCGTACCGCCGGCGTGGCCGTCGACCTCGACGAGGTGCACCGGATCCGCAAGAGCGCCGGCGGCACCGTCAACGACGTCACCATCGCGGTCGTCGCCGGAGCCCTGCGCCGCTGGCTCGACGAGCGCGGCGACGGCAGCGAGGGCGTCGCCCCGCGCGCCCTCATCCCCGTCTCCCGGCGCCGGCCGCGCACCGCCCACCCACAGGGCAACCGGCTCTCCGGGTACTTGATACGGCTCCCCGTCGACGAGCGGGACCCGCTCACCCGGCTCACCCGGGTGCGCACCGCCATGGACCGCAACAAGGACGCCGGCCCTCACCGGGGCGCGGGCGCCGTCGCCCTGCTCGCCGACCACGTGCCCCCGCTGGGCCACCGGCTGGGCGGACCGCTGCTGGGCCAGGCGGCCCGGCTCTGGTTCGACGTCCTGGTCACCAGCGTGCCGCTGCCCGGCTTCGGCCTGAGGCTGGGTGGCGACCCGCTCGGCGCGGTCTTCCCGCTCGCGCCGCTGGCCCCCGGGCACTCGCTCGCGGTCGCGGTGTCCACCTACCGCGGTCGCGTCCACTACGGCCTGGTCGCCGACGGCGCGGCCGTCCCGGACCTCGACCGCCTGGCCCACGCGCTGACCGAGGAGGTGACGACGCTCACCGCCGTCTGCGATCACTGAAGGCCGCGGTTTGGTACTGCGGCCCGGCGCTCCGTAAAATCCCCCGTTCGACAGCGGATGCGAACGGAGCGCCGCGAGAAGCAGAGCGGGAAACGGCAGCGGCGATGACGGTGACACAGGACGGCCCCGAGGCCGCGGACGCGGCGGCACACGGGCCCGGCATCGACCCGGAACGGCTGGCCGTCTGCCTCGGCGTGCTCGAGGAACTCGACAAGCTCGACGTCGACCACCCGGACGCGATCCTGGTCCGCAGGGCCACCTCGCACATCTACCGCACGGTCAAGCAGCGCCGCCGCCAGGAACGCCGGGCCGCCAAGACCGCCCACGACAAGGCGGTCACCGAGGCCACCGCCACCGGCTCCGCCGAGCGCATCGACGACGAGACCGAGGGCATCCTCCCCTCCTCCCGGGTCGAGCCCGGCCGGATCGCGGGGATACTCCAGCGCCCTCGCTCCTGCTACGTCTGCAAGACCCGCTACGTCGAGGTCGACTACTTCTACCACCAGCTCTGCCAGAAGTGCGCCGACGAGAACCGGGCCCGGCGCGACGCCCGCACCGACCTCACCGGCAAGCGGGCGCTGCTCACCGGCGGACGTGCCAAGATCGGCATGTACATCGCACTGCGGCTGCTGCGCGACGGTGCCCACACCACCATCACCACGCGCTTCCCCAAGGACGCCATCCGCCGCTTCAAGGCCATGGACGACTCCGCGGACTGGATGCACCGCCTGGAGGTCGTCGGCATCGACCTGCGCGACCCGGGCCAGGCCGTCGCGCTGGCCGAGCAGGTCGCCGAGCAGGGCCCGTTGGACATCCTGATCAACAACGCCACCCAGACGGTGCGCCGTCTGCCGTCGGCGTACGCCGCGCTCGTGGAGGGCGAGAGCGCCCCGCTGCCGGCCGGTGAGCTGCCCGCCCACCACGTCATCGGCGCCTTCAACTCCGGCGCCGTCGACGGACTGACCGCGCTGCCCGCCGGGGTGAGCGGACTGGACGCGCAGAAGGTCGCCGACCTCGCCCTGGTCGCCGGCAACGCCAGCGTGGAGCGGCACCGTGACGGCACCGCCATCGACGCGGGTGGCCTGGTGCCCGACGTCGTCGACTCCAACACCTGGGTCCAGACCATCGAGCAGATCTCCCCGGTGGAGCTGCTGGAAACCCAGCTGTGCAACTACACGGCGCCGTTCATCCTGATCAGCGCGTTGCGGCCGGTGATGGCGGAGGCCGCGCGCCGTGCGTCCACCGGGCGCGCCTACGTCGTCAACGTCTCGGCGATGGAAGGCGTGTTCGCCCGCGGCTACAAGGGTGCCGGGCACCCCAACACCAACGCGGCCAAGGCCGCCATGAACATGGTGACGCGGACCAGTGCGCAGGAGATGTTCGACACCGATCGCATCCTGATGACCTCGGTCGACACCGGCTGGATCACCGACGAGCGTCCCCACTTCGACAAGCTGCGCCTCGCCGATGAGGGCTTCCACGCCCCGCTCGACCTGGTCGACGGCGCGGCCCGGGTCTACGACCCGATCGTGCGCGGCGAGGCGGGCGAGGACCTGTACGGCGTCTTCCTGAAGGACTACGCGCCCGGCCGGTGGTGACGGGGACGCTCCGGCCGTCAGTCGACCCGTCCCAGCCGTGCGGAACGGGCCGCCAGCAGCTCCAGCACGGTGCGCCAGTCCTCCAGGACGCCGGCGTCGAAGCAGGTGGTGCGGGCCTCCTCGTCCGCCGTGCGCAGGGCGAGGAGGTCGTCGTCCGCCGGGAGGTCGTGCCGGCGGTGCCGCCGGACCAGTCCGGCCACCCGCTCGCCGAGCAGGTCCCGTAGCGCGCCTGCCGCGCGGTCGGCACCCGCCGCCGGATCGCCGGGCCGCAGCAGCCCGCCGACCGGCCGCACCAGCCCGGCGACCTGGAGTTCCTTGTCCGCGGGCCGGCCCCGCCGCAGCAGCGCGGCGGTCCGCAGGGCGTGGTCGTGCGCGTCCGCGCGGGTGCCGCCGGGGCGGCCCCGGTCCTCCCGCGTGCCCCGGCACGCGTACAGCAGGTCCATCAGCTCCTCGACGGTGCGCAGTTCCATGCGCCGGTCCTCCCGGGAGACAGCCGTTGCCGTGCGGCAGCAGACCATGGCGAGCTTGCGGGCCGGCCAACGGGACCTGAACTGCGCCATGACCACGCGACCTTGTCGGAACCGTCGACGCCCGTATACGCCGAATGAGTGAATGGGGATGCCGTATGCGTGGTGAAATAGCAGCATATTTCAGTTGATTGAAACCGCCCTGTCGCATGATTGTTACCGGCAGTTTCGAGCCCCATCGAGCGGGGGGCTGCTCATTTGGTTAATCTGATGCGGACGGACATCAGTCAGGGTCCTACCCGCACCCACGGTCCGTCTGGGACTAGCCGGTTCATCACGGCCTGCTCTCACCCGAGTTACCGGCGCCACCGCGTCCGAACGGCTTTCGACTCAGACCCGAGCGGACGTCAGGCGCCAGGCACAGGGCCGACGCAGTACGTCCCCAGGGTGACCGACACATAAGGAGTGCGCGGTGACACCGGAGCAGACGAAACGCGAACAGCGCCCCAAGGAACGCACGGAGCGATCCGGCCGCCGGCCCGGGGAGCTCGGCAGCCTCGACGTGTGGGCCCGTTCGGCCCCGATCCGCCTGGCGGGCTACGAGGACGACCTCGCCGAACCGCACATCCTCCCCAGCGTCGACTGACACCCGTCACGCCCCGTCCGGCCCGGCGGCGTGCCAGACTCGCACCCATGCTGATCAGGGAAGCGACCTCCGACGACTGGCCGCGCATCTGGCCGTTCTGGCATCGCATCGTCGCCGCCGGCGAGACGTACGCCTGGGACCCGGGTACCTCCGAGGAGGCTGCCCGGGTCCTGTGGACCGGTCCGGCGAAGCAGGTGTACGTCGTGGAGGACGACACCGGAGCCGTCGTCGCCTCGGCCTACGTCACCCCCAACTACGGCGGCCCCGCCGCGCGCATCGCCAACGCCGGATTCATGGTCGACCCCGACCGGGCCGGCCGGGGCGTCGGCCGCCTGCTCGCCGAGCACGTCCTGGCCGAGGCGCGGAACGCCGGCTACCGGGGCATGGTGTTCAACGCCGTCGTCGAGACCAACCCGGCGGTGAAACTGTGGACTTCACTCGGTTTCACGATCCTCGGGACGGTGCCCGAGGCGTTCGACCACCCCCGGCACGGCCCGGTCGGGCTGCACATCATGTACCGGGCGCTGTGAGGGAGCCGGCCGGGCTCAGGGCCGCGCGTAGGGCCGGGTCATGATCTCCATGTTGTGGCCGTCGGGGTCGTCGAAGTAGGCGCCGCGTCCGCCGAAGAGCCCGTTGACCCGGCCCGGCTCCGTGTGTCCGGGGTCCGCGTAGTAGGTGATCCCGGCCGCCTCCAGGCGCGCGATCATGGCGTCGAACCCTTCCTCCGGCACCAGGAAGGCGTAGTGCTGGGCCTGGATCGGCTCGCCCCGCAGCTCGTAGTAGTCGAGGGTCACGCCGTTGCCCAGGTCGACCGGGAGGAACGGGCCGAAGGGGGCGCCGACCTCCAGCCCCAGTATTCCGGCGAGGAAGTCGGCCGAGGTCTGGCGGTCGCTTGCGTAGACGGCGGTGTGGTTGAGCTCGATGTGCTGTGCTTCGGGCATGGTGGGACGAGTCTCCGGTTTCGGTTTCCTGGGTGGGTCCGCGCGCCGGGGCGCGCGAGGGGAACGGAACGCGGAGGAAAGCGGCGGGCCACGGGCCCGGGCCCGCACGGGCGGGGGAGCGCCCCGCACCGGCCTCACCTGGAGGCCGGGAACGCCCTACGTGTATGGCCTACGGCCGACCCGGCAGTCACCCGGCCGACCCTAGGCCCTCCCCGCCGGTCACGGCAAGATCCGAACGACAGGCCTACCCGCCTCCATGGCGTGCCGTCGACTCGTTCTCCTGCGCCAGCCGGCGCAGGGCCATCAGGGCCGGTTCCAGCAGGAAGGTCAGCAGCACCGCCTGCTCGGCCTTCTCCAGCGGGTCCGTGATCGTTTCGATCCGGTCCAGGTCGTGCCGGGCCGTGCGCTCCGCGAGTTCGGCGTAGGGGAGCAGGGCCTGCCAGTCGTACTCGATGTCCAGGGAGCGCAGGGCCCGCAGCGTCTCGTCGATGGTCCGCCGTGCCGGATGGGCGGCGGAGACCGACCAGCCCATCGCGTCGACCAGTGCCGCGGCCTCCGGGTTCGTCTCCTCCCCGGACGTGTCCGGTGCCCCCTCGCCGGACGGCCGGATGCCGAAGGCGATGCCGAGCACCTCGTGGGTGTCGCCCCGGTGCTCGGTCATGGCGTCCAGGACCTGTTTGGCCGACGCCACGGACAGGCCGCGCACGCCGACGAGCGCGCGGATCAGCCGCAGTCGCCTGACGTGGCTCTCGTCGTACTCGGCCTGCGTCGCCGCGGTGGCACGGCCCGGCGGCAGCAGACCTTCCCGCAGGTAGTACTTGATCGTCGCGTTGGGCACCCCGCTGCGGCGACCGAGTTCCGAGATTCTCACGTGCTTCTCCGCTCTCCTCTGGCAATTGGGTAGTATCACTGTCTAATATGGATAGTGCCACTCACCAATTATGGAGGCGAGACTACCGTGCCTACTCTTCCCTGGGTCACCCCGAACCCGGCCCGCCCCGACACCCAGGCCTTCGTCATGGCCTCCCGCTTCGAGGTCCGGTCGCTGAAGGACGTCCCCCGCTTCTTCTGGAAGTCGCTCTCCGCCTGGGGCCAGGTCCGCAAGGCACCCGGAGCGCTGGGCGCCTCCCTGGAGGCCAAACCGTTGGGCAAGGTTTTCTACACGCTGTCCGCGTGGGAGAGCCGGGACGCGCTCTACACCTACGCCCGCACCGACCCGCACAAGAGCGTCATGACCGGCCTGCGCGCCACGATGCGCGACTCGACGTTCACCTTCTGGGAGGTCCCCGCCGACCGGCTGCCGATCGACTGGGCCGACGCCAAGCGCCGCCTCGAGGAGCAGGCGCGGACCCAGGCCGGTGCCCCGGACGGGCAGGGCGGCGCGCACTGACCCGCTCCCTGGTTCGAACGGGTGCGCACCGGGGGAGTTGTACCCCTGGTGACCGCCCGCCCTCAACCATGGAGCGCCCCGCATGCATGACGACCGCACTCTGGTCGAAGCCCGCCTCAAGCGCGTCCTCGACGAGCGCATCCGCCCCGCCGTGTACCCCGAGTCCGTTCCCCTCGAGGTCGCGGTGTGGCACGCACCGGGAGAGCCCGTCCCCGTCGCCGAGGGCCTCGCCGCCGAACCCGGGCCCGTCGAGGTGGGCGCCCGCTGGGGCGCGCCCTGGGGCACCAGCTGGTTCCGGGTCACCGGGACCGTCCCCGCGGCCTGGGCCGGGAGGACCGTGGAGGCGGTCCTGGACCTCGGCTTCGACGAGAACATGCCCGGCTTCCAGTGCGAGGGCCTCGTCTACCGGCCCGACGGCACCCCCGTGAAGGGCCTCAACCCGCGTAACCAGTGGGTGCGCATCGGCGCGCCCGTCGAGGGCGGGGAGGAGGTGCGCCTGCACATCGAGGCCGCCTCCAACCCGGTCATCATGGGCTACCACCCCTTCATGCCGACCCCGCTCGGCGACAAGGACACCGCCGGCAGCACCCCGCAGTACACGCTGACCCGCATGGACCTCGCCGTCCTCGACGAGACGGTCTGGCAGCTGGTGATCGATCTCGAAGTGCTCGGCGAGCTGATGGCCGAACTGCCGGCCGACGCGCCCCGCCGCTGGGAGATCCTGCGCGCGGTGGACCGGGCCCTGGACGCGGTGGACCTCCAGGACGTGAACGGCACCGCGGAGCGGGCCCGTGCCTGCCTCACCGACGTGCTGTCCGCCCCCGCCGTCCCCTCCGCGCACCGCATCAGCGCCGTCGGACACGCCCACATCGACTCGGCGTGGCTGTGGCCGCTGCGCGAGACCGTGCGCAAGGTCGCCCGTACGACCGCCAACATGACCGCCCTGCTCGACGACGAACCCGAGTTCGTCTTCGCCATGTCACAGGCCCAGCAGTGGGCATGGGTGAAGGAGCACCGGCCCGAGGTATGGGCGCGGGTGAAGAAGGCCGTCGCCGACGGACGGTTCGTGCCGGCCGGCGGCATGTGGGTGGAGTCGGACACCAACATGCCCGGCTCGGAGGCGATGGCCCGGCAGTTCGTGCACGGCAAGCGGTTCTTCCTCGACGAGTTCGGCATCGAGAACGACGATGTCTGGCTGCCGGACACCTTCGGTTTCGCCGCCGGACTGCCCCAGATCATCAAGGCCGCGGGCGCCAGGTACCTGCTGACTCAGAAGATCTCCTGGTCGCGGACGAACAGCTTCCCGCACCACACCTTCCGCTGGGAGGGCGTCGACGGCACCCGGATCTTCACCCACTTCCCGCCCGTCGACACCTACAACTGCTCCATGAGGGGCGCCGAGATCGCCCACGCGGTCCGCAACTTCAAGGACAAGGGCGCCGCCCGCCACTCCCTCGCCCCCACCGGATGGGGCGACGGGGGCGGCGGCACCACCCGCGAGATGGTGGCCAAGGCGGCCCGGCTGCGGAACCTGGAGGGCTCCGCGACCGTGACCTGGGAGACACCGTCCGCCTTCTTCGCCAAGGCCGAGGCCGAGCACCCCGAACCGCCCGTCTGGGTCGGCGAGCTCTACCTGGAACTGCATCGCGCCACCCTCACCAGCCAGGCAGGCACCAAACAGGGCAACCGTCGCAGCGAACACCTGCTGCGCGAGGCCGAACTGTGGGCGGCCACGGCGGCCGTACGGGCCGGTGCCCCCTACCCCTACGAGGAACTGGACCGCATCTGGAAGACGGTGCTGCTGCACCAGTTCCACGACATCCTGCCCGGCTCCTCCATCGCCTGGGTGCACCGCGAGGCCCGCGCCACCTACGCGCGGATCGCCGGGGAGCTGAACGCCGTCATCGACACCGCCCAGCGCGCCCTCGCCGGTGAGGGGACGGTCCCCCTCGTCTTCAACGGGGCCCCGCACACCCGGGCCGGCGTCCCGGCGGGCGGCGCGCGTCCGGCGGCCACCGAAGGCCGTACGACCCTCGCACCGCGCCCCGGCGGTGGGTTCCTCCTCGACAACGGCCTGCTCAGGATCGAGATCGACGCCCGCGGCCTGCTGATCTCCGCCCACGACATCGAAGCCGACCGCGAGACCGTCGCCCCCGGACGGGCCGGCAACCTCCTCCAGCTCCACCCGGACCTGCCGAACATGTGGGACGCGTGGGACGTCGACGAGTTCTACCGGAACACGGTCACCGACCTGACCGACACCGACGAGGTGGCGGCCGGCGACGACGGCGCCTCGGTGCGGATCGTCCGCTCCTTCGGCGCCTCCCGGGTGAGCCAGGTGCTGTCGCTGCCTCCGGGGGAGCGGCGGCTGGTGGTGGACACCGAGGTCGACTGGCACGAGACGGAGAAGTTCCTCAAGCTCGCCTTCCCGCTCGACCTGCACGCCGAACGCTACGCCTCCGAGACGCAGTTCGGGCACTTCTTCCGGCCCACCCACACCAACACCTCGTGGGAGGCGGCCAAGTTCGAGGCGTGCAACCACCGCTTCGTCCACCTCCAGGAACCCGACTGGGGCGTGGCGGTCGTCAACGACTCGACGTACGGCCACGACGTGACGCGTACCGTCCGCGCCGACGGCAAGCGCGGCACGACCACGACGGTCCGCGTCTCCCTGCTGCGCGCCCCGCGCTTCCCCGACCCCGAGACCGACCAGGGAGTGCACCGCTTCCGGCACGCGCTGCTGCCGGGCGCGTCCATCGGCGACGCCGTGCGCGAGGGGTGGCGGATCAATCTCCCGGAACGGCGGCTCACCGGTGCGGGCGAGGTCGCGCCCCTGGTGACGGTCGACCGGGACGCGGTGGTGGTCACGGCGGTCAAGCTGGCCGACGACGGCAGCGGCGACGTCGTCGTCCGCTTCCACGAGGCCCACGGCGCCCGCGCCCGCGCCACGCTCACCACCGGGTTCGCGGCCACCGGCGTGGAGGTGACCGACCTGCTGGAACGACCGCTCGCCGACGCGCAGGCGCCCCCGCTCGACGGCGGGCGGATCACCGTACGACTGCGCCCCTTCGAGCTGATGACGCTGCGGCTGAAGCGGACGGCATGAGCGGTGGGAGCCGACGTCGGCTCGGCCGCAGCGGCGTCGAGGTCACCGCCCTGGCCTTCGGCGCCTCCGGCATCGGCAACCTGTACACCGAGGTCGGGGAGGA
Organism: Streptomyces malachitofuscus; assembly: GCF_055571035.1. Classification (NCBI taxonomy): domain Bacteria; kingdom Bacillati; phylum Actinomycetota; class Actinomycetes; order Kitasatosporales; family Streptomycetaceae; genus Streptomyces; species Streptomyces malachitofuscus. Next base: position 39,353 of record NZ_JBVIGA010000015.1, read on the forward strand.
GGAGGCGTACGAGGCGGTGCGGGCCGCCTGGCAGCGCGGCATCCGCTACTTCGACACCGCCCCGCACTACGGCATCGGCCTGTCCGAACGCCGGCTCGGGGCCGCGCTGCGCGAGCACCTGCGCGACGCGTTCACCGTGTCCACGAAGGTGGGCCGCCGCCTGGAACCCGCCCGTCCCGCCGGCGACGACCTCGCCCACGGCTTCGCCGTCCCCGCCACCCACCGCCGCGTCTGGGACTTCAGCTCCGACGGTGTGCGCCGCACCCTGGAGGCCAGTCTGGAACGCCTCGGCCTCGACCGGGTCGACGTCGTCTACCTCCACGACCCCGACGACCACGCCGAGCAGGCCTTTCGCGAGGGCTACCCCGCTCTGGAGCGGCTCCGCTCGGAGGGGGTGGTCGGCGCGATCGGCGCCGGAATGAACCGGACCGCCCTGCTCACCCGCGTCGTCTTCCCTGTTGGATTGGCGTGTTGAAGCGGATCGAGCAGGACTGGATAAGTGCTGGGTTGGCGTGCGTTCTGGGTGCCGACAGATCGCCAAGTGGCGGTGGACCGGGTGCCCAGTCTGGCCGGGTGGGAGGACCTGGCCGTACGTGAGGATCGCGTTGGGATTCATCCTGGGGATCCGATTCCTCTTTCTCCGGACTACCGGATCGACGAAGTACTGAGCCGGTATCTGTGCCGGTCGTCGTTCGCCCGTCTCGCTCAGGAGACGAAGCGCAATTACACGGACGACTACTGCCTGTTCTTCGACTTCTTGTGGGGCCGCGGGAAGTGGTGGAGCGAGGCGTCGGCGGACGATCTGTGGGACTTCGAGGACTGGCGGACCCGCTCGCTTCGGAACCCGCGCCGGATCGCCGGGGCACGGTGGAACCGGGGACTGGCCGCGCTGGCGCGGCTGTATGACTGGGCGGTACAGCGCGAGTACGTGCTGACGAACCCGGTGCTCATACGTACGGTCACCGGTCGGACCGGCGAGGCAGTGCTGGTGCCGGCGGCGCGAGCGAAGAACGCGCGCACGAGCGAGGTGCGTTGGCTGACGCCGCGCGCCTTCCCCCCAAGTAGCCTCCGGCATCGGCCTGGACTCGTTCCTGGCTCCGGACATCAAGGAGTTCGTGGTCGACCCGGAGCTCAAGGCGCTGCTCGACGAGGGCATCAAGCTCGACACGGGGAACGACCGCCTACTGGTCAACCCCCACCGGCCGCTTCGAGATCGGCGGCCCGATGGGTGACGCCGGCCTGACCGGCCGCAAGGTCATCATCGACACCTACGGCGGCATGGCCCGCCACGGCGGCGGCGCCTTCTCCGGCAAGGACCCGTTCAAGGTCGACCGCTCCGCCACGTACGCGATGCGCTGGGTCGCCAAGAACATGGTCGCCGCGGGTCTCGCCACCCGCTGCGAGGTCCAGGTGGCGTACGCCATCGGCAAGGCCGAGCCGGTCGGTCCGTCGACACCTTCGGCACCGCCAAGGTAGAAGGGGCCCCCGGACTGCACTACATCACGCTGAACTGCTCAACGGCGACACTCGAGATCCACCGCAACGCAGTGAGCTCAAGAAGCACGCTCTCGCGGCTCCCCGCTGAATGCACGTCGAGGTCGCCTGCCCGGGTAGCCGGGGCAGCGACCACCGTTTCACTTGTCATCGACCGAGATGCCGAGGATGGCGAGGAAGGCGGTGGCCGCGGGCGTGCTGTTGTCGCGGCTCCAGATGATGTACTCGACGCGGGTCGGTGCGTCGATGACCTCGATGGTGATGACGCCGCTGAGTTGAGCCACGTAGGCGGAGGGGAGCATGGCGACGCCGAGGCCTTGTCCGACCAGTCGCGCCAGGAAGTCTGCGTTGGTCACCTCGAAGGCGACGTCGCGGTGGACACCGGCGGCCGAGAAGGCCAGGTCGGACTGGACACGTCCGGCCGTCTTGGCCGGCAGGTCCACGAACATCTCGGAGGACAGCCTGCGCAGGTCGACCGCCGGCTCCTGGGCCAGCGGATGGTCCGGCCCCACCACCGCGACCAGCCGGTCACGGGCGAGTTCGCGGGAGTTGACGCCTTCGGGACGCACCGTCGTCGGCAGTCCGAGGAAGGCCACCTCGATGCCTCCCATCTTCACCTGCTCGACCAGTCCGTCGCTCGCGCCCACGCTCAGGCTGATGCGCACGTTCGGATACTGCTGGTGGAAGTCGCGCAGGGCGCCCGGGATGTCGACTGCGGCGACGGACGGGATGACGCCCACGGCGAGCCGTCCGCGTACCTCGCCGACAGCCGCGGCGACTTCGTTGGCCGCACGCTCGGCGGCGTCCAGACACTGCCGGGCTGCGGGAAGGAAGGCCGCACCGGCCGGAGTCAGCCGTACCCGGCGGCTGGTGCGCTCGAAGAGTCTCGCGCCCAGTTCCTTTTCGAGGCGGGCGACTTGGTGGCTGAGGGCGGACTGGACGACCAGACACCGTTCGGCGGCCCGGGTGAAGCTGTTCGTCTCGGCAACGGCAACCACGTAGCGCATCTGCTGAAGCTCCATACATCTATCGTGTATCACGATAGATGAGGTGACAAGCATGTGTTGGACTCATTGATGGGTGGGGACTGAGACTGTGCGTGTGCCAAGTCCAGCTGTGAAGGGACCGCATCGGTGTTCCTTAGGGAATTCCCCCGTCGCCCGTTCTCACGGTGCTCTCTCCCGAGCTTGAGCAAGCTGGCGGCAACCAGAGTTCAATCGAGAGGACGAGCCGGTCATGAGCCTTACTCCGCCGAAGCCGCAGACGGTCACCGTCGCCGACATGTGGGTCGATCCGCGCTGTCCGTGGGCATGGATCACCTCCCGCTGGTTGCTGAAAGTCGAACAGGTGCGCCCTGTCGAAGCGCGCTTTCACATGATGAGCCTTTCGGTGCTCAACGAGGGACGGGAAGTACCGGAGAAGTACAGGAGGGGGATGATCGAGGGCTGGGGGCCGGTGCGCGTCTGCATCGCGGCCGAGCAGCAATTCGGTCCAGAGGTCCTGCGTCCGCTCTGCAACGCCATGGGAACCCGCATTCATCTCGAGCAGGCTGGACTGGGGCGGGACATGATGCTCGCGGCCCTTGCCGATGCCGATCTGCCGGCCCACCTGATCGAGGCGGCGGACACGACCGATTACGACAAGGCGCTGCGCGTCAGTCACCACGCCGGCATGGACCCCGTCGGTTCCGAGGTCGGCACCCCCGTCATCCATGTTCCCGGCCCAGACGGCGAGTCTGTTGCCTTCTTCGGACCGGTGATCAGCCCCACTCCGCGCGGCGAGGCCGCCGGACGCCTCTGGGATGGTGTCCTCGCCGTGGCGGGCACCGACGGCTTCTTCGAGATCAAGCGCACCCGCACCCGCGAAGCCATCTTCGACTGAGGTATGTGGGAGGCCTGTCGCCGCACTACCCGGATGCCGCTTCTTCCCGACGAAATCGTGGCCGTCGGAAACCGCTGTCTGGTCGCGGAGAGCGACCTCCTTCATCGAGGAATCAGTTGAACGTGAATGCATTTGTCCTGCCTGTCATCGGCGGTGTCGATGACAGGTGTTCCGGTACGGGAGGCGGCGCGACATGAAGAGCGGGCGGCAACTCCTCACCGCTGGTGTGACAGCACTGGCGCCGGCGGTCTGGGGCAGCACCTATCTGGTGACAACCGAGTCGCTGCCGCCGGACCGTCCCCTGTTGGCCACCACCGTGCGGGCGCTTCCAGGGGGCCTGTTTCTGCTGGCCCTCGCCCGCACGTTGCCGACCGGGGTCTGGCTGTGGCGCACCCTGGTGCTCGGAACGCTGAACATCGGCGCGTTCAACTTCCTGCTGTTTGTCGCGGCCTATCGGCTTCCCGGTGGTATCGCGGCGGTGATCATGTCGGCGCAGCCGATGTTCGTACTCGTCCTGGCGGCGCTGTTCATCGGCGACAGAATCCGGTTTTCCCATGTGGTGGCCTGTGTCCTCGGCGTGGTCGGTGTCGTGTTGCTCGTGTTCAGGGGAACGGTGGAACTCGACTACGTCGGTGTGGTGGCGGCGCTGGGCGGCGCGATGTGCATGGCCACCGGCATCACGCTGACTAAGCGGTGGGGACGCCCGGACGGGGTGGGGCTGCTTCCTTTCACCGGCTGGCAACTCACCGTGGGTGGACTGGCCTTGCTTCCATTCACGCTGGCCATCGAAGGACTGCCGTCCAGTATCACGGGAACCAACATCCTTGGGTTCGCCTATCTCGTCTCCCTCGGCGCCGTCATCAGTTACATGATCTGGTTTCGCGGGATAGAGAGATTGCCGGCGCTGGCGGTCTCCTTCCTCGCCTTGGGCAGCCCGATCGTCGCGACCATTCTCGGATACGTGTTTCTCCACGAGACGTTGTCGATTCTGCAGCTGACGGGTGTCGTATCGATTCTCACGGCCATGCTGCTAGCGCAACCCCGGCCGGCCAGGCCGCAAGAGTCCGGCCCCATGAGCCTCTTCACCGCGACGAGACCAGCGGTACCCGGGCCAAGTCGGTGCATTGATCCGGAAGAGCTTTAGAGAAGTCCGTAAGCCTTACAGCCTGAATCTTTCGGAGCGACGAAATGGTCACACAGCAGGAAATGATTCCTCAGGAAGAACGCCCGCCTTCGGCATTACGGGCATGGCTCGGTGTCGCTGCCATCACGGCCAGTCTGTTCGTCTTCCTCACCACTGAGCTGATGCCCGTCGGCCTGCTCACCCCGCTGAGCAACAGCCTGGACATCTCCGTGGGTGTCGCCGGGCTGATGGTCACGGCGCAGGGTGTCGCGGCGGGGTTGGGCGTACCCTTCATCGTGGCCTGGACCAGGCGTGTCAACCGGCGCATGCTGCTGTCCACACTGCTGGCGATCTTGGCCCTGGGTAACCTCATCACCGCCATCTCGCCGAACTACCCGCTGATCCTGACAACGCGTCTCATCATGGGATTCGCCAGCGGTGTGTTCTGGGCGATCGGTGTGAGCATGGCCATGCGTATCGTTCCGGAGCGGCAGGCGAGCAAGGCGGCCGCGGTCGTGATGTCTGGCATCTCGATCGCCACCGTGGTGGGCATCCCGCTGGGCACCATCATCGAGAGCTACACCAACTGGCGTACCACGTTCGTCATCTGGGCCGGCCTCAGCGTGCTGGTGTTCCTCGCGGTCGCTGCCACTATCCCGTCGCTTCCGTCAGCGAACACGGTTTCGGTCCGGGAAGTCTTCGAACTCCCGCTCAAGAACGTGCAGCTGCGTACGGTGCTGTTCATCGTCGTCTTCTTCGTGCTTGGCCATTTCGGGGCGTACACCTTCGTGCGGCCCTTCCTGGAAGACAGTGCATCGGCCACAGCCGCCTTCATCACCGTCGTGCTGATCATCTTCGGTATCGGAGGTGCCGTCGGGAACTTCGTCGCCGGCTACACGGTGAACAAGAGCCTGCGCGGCACCTTCATCGTCGGTGGCATGGGACTCATCGCGGCCCTGCTGTTGCTGCTCACGATCGGCGACGGGAAGGCGGGCGTGATCGTCGCGCTGATCCTCTGGGGGCTGTCCTTCGGCGCCGTGCAGCTGAGCCAGGTCAACATGACTCTCGCCGCCGCGCCCGAGACCTTCGAAGCCGCGATGTCGCTCAATACCATGGCGTACAACACGTCTATCGCGCTGGGAGCGCTTCTGGGCGGACTGTTCGCCGACAATATGGGTGTCACCAGTGTCGTGTGGTTCGGTGTGGCGCTGACCGGGGCTTCGCTACTCCTCAGGCTCGGCACCGGCCGGAAGGCCGCGAGCGCGGTCTCCGCATGATCGCTTGGAGCACCATGCCGGACAGCAGTCTTCTGAGCGAACGGGTACACGACCTCGGCTAGTGCTGTGACCGCATGGCTTCGCCGGTTTCGCGGTGCGGCGGGAACCGGGTTGCCGTCGGCCCGGCTACGCAGCGCAGCCGATATCTCTTGCGGAGTCGTCTGAGCACCCGATACCCAGCATCGAGACGACAAGGAGCACAGGATGACGACGCGTCTGGGTTCATTGAACGAGTTCTGCTGGATGGACCTCGAAACCCGTGACTTGGCTGGCACCGCCACCTTCTTCTCGAAGACGCTGGGCTGGCACTTCGCGGTGGACGAGAAGGACTGGCGAAAGGCCACCAAGATAACCATCGATGGCCACATGATCGGCAGCGTGAGCGACCTGGCGAACCCGGTCTACCCACCGGGAACACCCGCCCACATCGCCTACTACTTGGCAGTCGACAACGTCGATCACCACGCGGAAGTGGCGACGGTGAACGACGCTCGTCTTGTCGTACCTCCCTTCGAAGCGGCGGTGCTCGCATCCTGCCCAACCCGGCGGACCTATGTGGTCACAGCACTAGGATCTGGCCTCCGGCCAGTGGACTCCGACCGCGCTGGAGCACCGGATCACCAGCATCCTGGTCATCGCCTCGGCGGGGGACGGGGAACTCACCCCACTGCACATCCGTGGGGCTTTCGCGGAGGGTGCGGAAGCCTTCGTGCGGGAGAACGGATGTCGGCTCGCCACGTTGCTTGCGGACCTGCTCCCCGTGGGCGGCCCTGACCCCGTGCCCCTGGCGGCGATGGCGGAGGCCCGAACCCTGCTGGCAGATGTCGCGGGCCAGCGCCCGGGGTGCCCGCCGAGCCGGCCCGCGAGTTGCGGTTGTGGACGGTGATTGCCTCGGCACTCGCAGAGTCCGTCAACGTCCTTCGACACGTCCAGCGCACCGTCGATTGTCTGGCTGCTGGAGAGACCGCCTCAGCTCAACACGCTGAACTTGACAGAGAATTCGTCCGCGACACCGACGTCGACGTCGTCCTGTGTGCCGGCCGTCACACCCTGCTCGACCACAGCGCCCTGACCGACCTGCTGCCGGCCGCCCTCGAGCGCGGCCGGTCGGTCGTCATCGGCGGCGCCTTCAACTCCGGGCTCCTCGCGGACCCGAGGCCCGGCGCGACGTACGACTACGCACGGGCCCCCGCCGGCCTGGTGGACCGCGCCCTGCGCGTACAAGCGGCGGCCGAGCGCCACGGCACCACCCTGCGCGCCGCCGCGCTGGCCTTCTGCGCCTCCCACCGCGCGGTCGCGAGCGTTCTGGTCGGCGCCCGCTCGGCCGCCGAGGTGCACGACTGCGCCGATCAGTTCACCACCCCGGTGCCCGCCGCCCTCTGGCAGGAACTGCACGCCACCGGGCTGCTGCCGTACGAGGGGGAGCGGCCATGACCGGCCCCCGGCCGCCCGTGTCTACGGCCGCTCGGCCGCCGCCCCCGTCAGCCGGGTCGGCGGCAGGAACTCTCGCACATACGTCCGCTCCCAGCACGCGCCCGTCTCCCGCAGCTCCCGCCAGGTCGTGTAGCGGTAGCGGAAGAGGCGGGCGCGGATGTGCCGGGGCGGCGCGTCCGCGGGGAACGGGGAGCGGCGCAGCAGCCTCAGCGTGTCCCGGTCGTTCTCCAGCAGGCGCTCCACCAGCGCCCCGAACCACGGGCCGGCGTACGCGGGCGACAGCGCCGCGAACCACATCAGCCAGTCGAGTCGCAGATGGTACGGCGCGAACTGGCGCGGCCAGCGCCGCGGGTCACCCGGCTTGCCCTTGAACTCGTACTCCCGCCAGTCGGAGTCCTTGCGGGGCACCTCGTCCGCCGTGCCCTCCAGGACCACTTCGTAGCGGATCCGGCCGACGCTGCCGAACGCGCCGTAGGTGTTGACCAGGTGCAGCGGGTCGAACGAGCGGTTCATCACCTGCCGGCGCGAGATCATGTTGCGGACGGGCTGATGGCTCAGGCCGAGCAGCAGCGCGGACACCGCGAGCACGACCACCACGTACCACAGCGGCGCGTCGGACACCGCGGGCGCGTCGGCGGGGAACGCGATCACCGGCAGGGCCAGCACGATCGTGATCCAGTTCAGCCATGCGAAGTTGCCGGACAGCACCAGCCACAGCTGGGTGACGATCATCAGGGCGGCCGCGGCAGTGGCGACCGGCTGCGGGGCGAACAGCAGGAACGGCACCACCAACTGAGTGACGTGGTTCGCCGCCACCTCGACCCGGTGCAACGGCTTCGGCAGATGATGGAAGAACCAGCTCAGCGGACCCGGCATCGGCTGCGTCTCGTGGTGGTGGTCAAGACAGGTCAGCTTCCGCCAGCACTCGTCGCCGCGCATCTTGATCAGACCCGCGCCGAACTCCACCCGGAACAGGACCCACCGCAGCAGGAACAGCACCACGACGGGCGGTGCCACCTCGTCGTTGCCGAGGAACACGGCGAGGAACCCGACCTCCAGCAGCAGTGACTCCCAGCCGAACGAATACCAGGTCTGCCCGACGTTGACGACCGACAGATACAGCACCCACGGCACCAGCCACAGCAGCATTCCGGCCCACAGCGGAAGCAGTGAGTCAAGGCCCGCGAGCAGCGCCGCCGACACCGCGCACCCCGCCCAGGCGCACCCCGCGAAGAACCGGTCCGAGTAGTACAGCTGGAACAGGCTCGGCGACCTCCTGAACGGCACCCGCTCCACGAAACGCGGCACCGGCAGCATGCCCCGCTCCCCGATCAGCGCCCGGAACTGCAGTGCCGCCGTCAGAAACGCGACGAGGTACAGCCCGGCCAGCGCCCGCTGGAAGACCAGCCGGCCGAGCCAGTACTCGGACGCGGTGAACCACTCCACGGCCACCCGCTCCCTCCGCCTCGTCACACCCGAACCTCTGTGACTCTCCGTATACCACCGGGTGGCGTGAGCAACCCAGGTGCGAGACGCGCCCGGAACGCCTCCAGCGGTCGAAGAATCGCCGGAATCCTGGCAAGGTGGCCCCATGTCTGATCGGGGAGCGAGCCCCCTGTCACTCCCGGACGACTGGCCGGCCCACCCGGATCCGATCCTGGTGCTCAACCAGATGGGCAGCTTCGACTGGGACCTGGACTCCGGGGTGATGCAGATGGACGCCCAGGCGCACGAGATCTTCGACATGCGCCCGGACGAATACGACGACCGCCCCGAGAGCCTGTCGAAGCGGGTGCCGCCCGGGGAGGCGCGGCGGCTGGACGCGGTCGTCTCGCAGGCGCTGAAGGACGGGAGCGAGAACTACGGCGCCTACTTCCGCATCCGTTGCCGCGACGGCTCACTGCGCTGGACGCACACCCAGGGCTACATCCGCCGGGACGGGACGGGCCGGCCCCGCCGCATCATCGGCATCGTCCGGGACGCCACCCAGGAGCTCAGCGACACGGAGGCCCGGCGCGCCGAGGCCGAGCAGGCGGACGCCCGTCGCCGGCAGACCAACATCGTCCAGCTCACCACCGCGGCCCTCGCCCACGCCCGTACCGTGCGGGAGGTCATCGACGCCCTCAAGGACACCCACGGACTCACCCATCTGGGTGCGACCAGCCTCGTGATGGGGCTGGTCGAGGCGGGACGGATCCGGCTCATCGCCGAGGGACCCGACGGCAGCTTCGTCGAGGGCACCCGGATCACCCGGATCGACGAGCCCTACCCGATGAGCGAGGCGGTACGCACCCTCGGACCGTGTTTCATCGAGTCACCCGAGGAGTTCGCCGAGCGCTACCCGAAGCTCTGGCAGGGCATCACCGGCCTGAACATCTCCTCGGCCGCCTATCTGCCGCTCATCGTCCAGGCCCGCCCCATCGGAGCCATGGGACTGCTCTACAGCGACCGGCGCGGCTTCTCCGCAGAGGAGCGCAACATCCTGGTCGCCCTGGGCAGCAGCATCGCGCAGAGCCTCCAACGCGCGATGTTCTACGAGCAGGAGATGGACCTCGCCCAGAGCCTGCAGCAGGCCATGCTGCCGCGCACCATCCCCAGCGTGCCGGGCGCCGACCTCGCCGTGCGCTACCGGGCCGCCTCCGTCGGCGGCAGCTTCGGCCGGGACATCGGCGGCGACTGGTACGACCTGATCCCGCTGCCCGGCGGCAAGGTCGGTGCCGTCATCGGCGACGTCCAGGGCCACGACACGCACGCCGCCGCCGTCATGGGCCAGCTGCGCATCGTGCTGCGCGCCTACGCCGCGGAGGGCCATCCGCCGAGCACGGTGGTGGCCCGTGCCTCCGTCTTCCTCGACGAGCTCGACACCGACCGCTCCGCGACCTGCCTCTACGCCGAGGCCGACCTGTCCACGGGCGTGGTGCAGGTGGTGCGGGCCGGGCACATCGATCCGCTGGTACGCCGCACCGACGGCTCCTGCCACCGCCTCACCGTCCCCGGCGGGCTGCCGCTCGGCCTGTCGGCGGAGTTCGGCGGGCTCGACTACCCGGTCGGCACCATAGAGCTCGACGCGGGCGACACCCTGCTGCTGTGCACCGACGGCCTCGTCGAACAGCCGGGCGCCGACCTCGACGACGGCATGCGGACCCTGTCCGCCCTGATCACTGTCGGCCCCGACGACGTGCGCGACCTCGCCGACCGGCTCATCGACGTCGCCGACGAACGCGGCGGCGAGGACGACGTGGCGCTGCTCCTGCTGCGCCGCCGTGCCCTGGACAGCCCTCGCTCCGGTGGCCGGCTCAAGCAGCACGTGCCGCCCGGCGACCCGAGGGCGCTCTCCGAGACCCGGCGCATGATCCGCGCGGCGGCGAGCGCCTGGGGCGCCCGGGAACGGGCCGACGAGATCGAACTGGTCACCGACGAGATGATCACCAATGTCCTGATGCACACCGAGGGCACCGCGGTCGTCACCCTCAGGGTCCTCACCGGCACCGACCGGAGGGTGCGCGTGGAGGTCGAGGACTCCTCCAGCGCCCTGCCGCGCCGTCGCGAGGCGGGGGAGTCGGGCGTCTCCGGCCGGGGCCTGCTCCTGGTCGAGATGCTCACCGACGTCTGGGGAGTGGAGGCGCGGGGCGGCGGCAAATGCGTGTGGAGCGAGTTCGTGGTCGGCAAGGGCGCCGATCCCGCCTGATCCCGGCGGCCGCCGGTGGCACTCTTGACGTATGCCGGAACTCCCCGAGGTCGAGGCGCTCAAGGACTTCCTCTCCGAGCACCTGGCCGGTCATGAGATCGTCCGGGTGCTGCCCGTGGCGATCAGCGTGCTGAAGACCTACGACCCGCCGCTCACGGCCGTCGAGGGCCGCGAGGTCACCGCCGTGCACCGGTACGGCAAGTTCCTCGCCCTGGAGACCGGCGGCGGGCCGTACTTCGTCACCCATCTGGCCCGCGCGGGCTGGCTGCACTGGAAGGACAGCCTGCCGAGCGGGCCGCCCCGCCCCGGCAAGGGGCCCCTCGCGCTGCGCGTCGCGCTGGAGACCGGTGCCGGCTTCGACCTGACGGAGGCCGGCACCCAGAAGCGGCTCGCGGTGTACGTCGTGACCGACCCCGGGGAGGTCCCGGGCATCGCCCGGCTGGGCCCGGACCCGCTGGCCCACGACTTCGACGAGCGGCGTCTGGCGGACCTGCTGTCCGGTGAACGCCGCCGGATCAAGGGCGCGCTGCGGGACCAGAGCCTGATCGCGGGTGTCGGCAACGCCTACAGCGACGAGATCCTGCACGCGGCCCGCATGTCCCCGTACAAACCGGCCGGCTCCCTCACGCCGGAGGAGACCTCCCGTCTGTACGCGGCCCTGCGCACCACCCTCGCCGAGGCGGTGGAGCGCTCGCGCGGGATCGCGGCCGGACGGCTGAAGGCCGAGAAGAAGAGCGGTCTGCGGGTCCACGGGCGTACCGGTGAGGCGTGCCAGGTGTGCGGGGACACCATCCGCGAGGTCTCCTTCAGCGACTCCTCGCTGCAGTACTGCCCGACCTGCCAGACCGGTGGCAAGCCGCTGGCCGACCGCAGGCTCTCCCGCCTGCTGAAATGAACGGCCGGGCCGGAACGGTCAGCGGGGTTTCAGCGTGACCAGGTGCTCGCCGTCCGACGTCCGCACCTCGTAGCGGGCGATCTCCTCGGGGTGCATGGCGGAGCCGCCCGGCATCGTGTTGGGGCGCGCGTCGTGACGCGGCACGTTCCAACTGGTCACCATCTCCTCGGAACCGTCCCGGCCGACCACCACCAGATGGCAGGCGCGCGGACCCGCGCCGTCCTTGACCTTCAGCTCCAGGAGGCTGCCCCAAGGCCTCTCCTGCGTGGTCACCTCCGCCCACACCCCGGACCGTTCGTCGGTCGCCGCGATGCTCACCGATCCGTCACCGCCGTCCTCCGTCAGCACCGCGATCGCCGGCGCGGACACCGCCAGGACCACCGAGGCGGCCAGTGCGAGCAGCATCCGGCGACGACCTGCGCGCCTGCGGGACGCGACCTGGGACAGCAGCCGGTCCAGCATCCTCGGGCCGGGCTTGGCCAGCGGGTTCACCAGCCGCGGGGTGGCGCTCCGGTACAACATCAGCTGCCGTGCGGCAGGGCCGAATTCGGTCACCTGGACAGCGCAGCTCGGGCACTCCATGAGGTGGTCCTCGAAGCGGAACGCCTCCGCCTCGTCCAGCACGCCGAGCGCGTAGGCGCCGACGTCGCGATGCCTCTCCAGGGACCTCATGCCGAATCCTCGTGCCGTTGGGTGCGGGTGGGGTTACTCCTTGCTCCCACCGGTACGCACCAGCCGACCGAATCACTCAAGTCGCATGCCGAATCGTGACCAAAGGATTCGGAGCCCTCCGGCCCGCGGATTGGTCGGATTTCCCAGGAACCTAGAAAAGGTGGATCGCGAGGTGGCCGAGCGGCAGCCCGAGCTGCCAGGCCGGCGTCCACACCTTGGGTCCCTCGTCCTCACCGGCCACCGCGCCGCCGCCGGGCACGGCGTTGAGATCGGGCGCGAGCAGCTCCGTCTCGCGCAGCCAGCGCCATGCCTCCCGGGCCAGTTCCAGGTCCGGATCGGGCGTGGAGGGGCCGGACGCGGCGGCACTCGCGGACAGGTCGGCCAGCCGCCCCTGCACCCACTCCTGCCACGGCTGGTCGTAGGCGGTCAGCGACAGCCAGGTCTCCAGCTGGGTGACCACCCGGATGCCGGACAGCTCGCCGTCGGTGTCGGACAGGAAGACGGTCAGCGCCAGCGCGTCCCGGCCGGCCCGGAACTCGAAGGACGTCGGCGGCATGAGATCGCCACTGCGCAGCAGCTCGTCGGCGATGTACTCGGCGTACAACCAGGCCATGGGGACGGTCAGTTCACCGTCTCCGGTGCCGTCCGTGTTCTCTCGACCTCTGTGCAGCATCCCTTCCTGCCTTCCTCCGGTGCGTGCGCGTCGCCCGAACCCGGGCCCCCGGTCCGGAACACGGATGAGGACAGCCGATTACTCAACCGGGGTCATCGGCAAGGCGCTTTACGGAGGTTTGACTCGACGGTCGGTTTCACCGCATGTCGGAGGCGTATCCGGGAAGCACCCGGCGCAGGGCGCGCAGCGCGTAATACGCGCGGGACTTCACGGTACCGGGCGGAATTCCGAGGGCCGCCGCGGCTTCCGCAACACTCGCCCCCTGGAAATACACCAGCACCAGAACTTCACGGTGCTCCGGAGTGAGTGTCTTCACAGCCTCGCGGACATCGAGCGTCGCCGCGGCCCGCTCGGCGTGATCGGAGATCACCCGCGCGTTCTCCAGCACGGCGTCCCCGACCTCGGGCGGGCGGGCCTGGCGGGCCCGGCGCGCGTCGATCGCGAGTCGCCGGCCGACGGTGAGCAGCCAGGGCCGCACCGAGTCGAAGTCCTCGGCGCGCAGGGCCTCGGGGTGCTGCCAGGCGCGTACCAGCGTCTCCTGGACCAGGTCCTCCGCGCGCTGCCGGTCCCCGTCGCAGAGCCGGAGCAGCAGCGCGAAGAGAGGCCGGCCGTGCTCGCGCTGCAGTGCGGCGAGCTCGTGCTCGGCGGTCGTCCCGTTCGTGAGTGTGATTCCGGCCGTCATGGCCGTATGGCAGCGCACGGCGTCCCCCGGGGGACAGGGCGTGCACAGGAGCGTGCGGCGGACGGTCGATCGCGTCGACGAACGGTTCGACGAACGGTCGAGGAGGCCGTTCGTGCACGCCGGACGGCCTAAAGAGCGTGTCGCAACGCCTCAGGGCCAGATGCGGCTTCTTACCTGTTTATCCATAAATACGACTACCGCGCGGGGTGAAGTGATGATCACACGCAGTCGGCAGGTGGCCCTGGCCCTGACCGTCGTCCTCACCGCGGGCGCCGCCTGCCAGGCCCGCGACCACCGACCACCGGAACCGGGGCGTCCGGCCCCCTCCGCCACGGGGCAGCGCGGTTTCACCCTGGTCGCCTCCGGCGATGTGCTGCCCCACGCCTCGATCATCGAACGCGCCCGGTTCGACGCCGGCGGGACGGGCCACGACTTCCGGCCCATGCTCTCCGGCATCCGTTCCGTGGTCGCCCCCGCGGACGTGGCCCTGTGCCACATGGAGACCGTCTACGGGGCCGACGGCGACTACACCGGATACCCCCTCTTCAAGTCCCCGCCCGAAGTGGCCCGGGGCCTGGCCGCGACCGGCTACGACGGCTGCTCCACCGCCTCCAACCACACCCTCGACGACGGCGCGGACGGCATCCGCCGCACGCTGGACGCCCTCGACCGGGCCGGTGTACGCCACGCGGGGTCGGCGCGCAGCGAGCGGGAGGCCCGTACGGCGACCGTGCTGCGCGCGGGTGCTGCGCGCGTCGCCCACCTCGCCTACACCTACGACACCAACGGCCTTCCGCTGCCGCCGGACCAGCCGTGGGCCGTCAACCTCGTCGACGAGGCGCGGATCATCACCGACGCGCGGGCCGCCCGGGAGGCCGGAGCCGATGTCGTCGTGGTCTCCCTGCACTGGGGTACCGAATGGCAGGAGGCCCCCGATCGGCGGCAGACGGAGCTGGCCCGCTCGCTCACCGCGTCGAACACGGGCGGCCGCCCCGACGTCGATCTCATCCTGGGCACCCACGCCCACGTCCCGCAGGCCTACGAGAAGGTCAACGGCACCTGGGTCATCTACGGCATGGGTGACCAGATCGCCGGGGAGATGACCAACCATGACGGCGTCCAGGACCCGCGCGGCAACCAGTCCACCCTGGGCCGCTTCACCTTCGCCCCGCCGAAGCGCCCCGGCGGGCGCTGGGAGGTCACCCGGGCGGAGTTCGTCCCGCAGCTCTTCGACGTGGACGCCGGACGGACCGTCAACCTCAACCGGGCACTCGCCCGGGGCGCCGAGGTGCAGTCGGTGCGTGACCGGATCCGGGACGTGGTGCTGAGCCGCGGCGCGGCGCAGGACGGCCTGGTGATGGGGGAGTAGGCCGGGGCGTCAGTCGACGTCCACGTGCTCGAGGGCCGTCAGCATGACCCCGAGCACACGCAGACACGCCGTCACGTCCGTGTCCGTGAGACCCCCGCCCACCTCGCGGAGCATCCGGTGCTCCCGGTCCAGGACGGCGGTGATCACCGACCGCCCCTCACCGGTCAGCCGGATCAGCGAGGACCGGCGGTGGGCGGGGTTGGGCACGCTCTCCACCAGGCCCCGGCCCGCCGCGTCGTTCACCATCCGCTGCACGAACTGACGGCTGATCGACTGCGCGCGCCCCATCTGCGGCACGGTCATCGGCCCGCCGCGGTGCAGCAGGGTCAGCACCGCCCGTACCCCGACGGAGATCCCTTCCGGCGCCAGCCCCTGCTCCACCAGGCGCTGCGCACGCCGGTACAGAGGGCCGACCGCGTCGTACACCTCGGTGAGGCGACGGCCGAGTTCGTCCGGCGGGAGAGGTGCTTCCATGTCGTTCACCGTCTCATCATGACACCTCGGTTACCATGTTTGTTCAGAGAATGACACCCTGGTTGTCATGACTGATGATGCGCTGCGCTTCTTCCCGTCCGGCGACGGCGACCTCGCCTACCGCGACACCGGCGGCCCCGGCCCCGCCCTGGTGCTGCTGCACGGCGGCTTCCTGGACCACCGGATGTGGGACGCCCAGGTGCCCGCCCTCGCCGCCTCCCACCGGGTCCTCGCGCCCGACGCCCGCGGTCACGGCACCTCCGCCAACGCCACCCGTCCCTTCCGCCCGGCCGACGACGTCGCCGCTCTGCTGGACCACCTCGGCATCGGCTCCGCCGTCCTGGCCGGCCTGTCGATGGGCGCGGGCACGGCGGTCGACACCGCGCTGGAGCACCCCCGTCTCGTACGGGCGCTCATCGTCTCCGGGGCCGGCACCAGCGAACCGGACTTCCGGGACCCCTGGACCACCTCCGTCCTGACCGACTGGGGTGCGGCGCTGGCCGCAGGGGACGTGGAGGCCTGGCTCCAGGCGTTCCTGCGGTTCGTCCCCGGACCCCACCGGACCACGGACGACGTCGACCCCGGGATCCTGGACCGGCAGCGCGCCATGGCGCTCGGCACCGTCGGCAAGCACACCGCCGGCGAGCCGGACCTGCGGGTGCCCGTCACCGGCACCTGGGAGCGGATCGCCCGCATCGGCGTCCCGGTGCTCGCCGTGCACGGCGGACTCGACTCGGACGACCACCTCCGCATGGCCGACCGGCTCGTGCGCACCGTCGCGGACGGCCGTTCGGCGACGGTCGAGAACACCGCCCACTACCCGAACATGGAACGCCCCGACGCCTACAACGACATCGTCGCCGACTTCCTCGCGTCGCTGTGAGCCCGCCCGGCCGGGGTCATCGCCGCGCCAGCTCCGACCGCCGGTAGGAGTACCCGAAATAGATCACCAGGCCCACCAGGAACCAGACCGCGAACCGGGCCCAGGTCTGCCACTGCAGGAACGTGATCAGCCAGATGGAGAAGACCACGCCCACCGCCGGCACCACCGGCATCCACGGCGTACGGAAGGTGCGCGGCAGCTCCGGATGCCGGTAGCGCAGCACGATCACGGCCGTGCACACCACCGTGAACGCCAGCAGGATCCCGATGTTGGTGAGTTCGGCCGCCTCGCCGATCGGCAGGAACCCGGCGATGGCGGCCGACGCCACCCCGACGATCCAGGTGACCCGCGTGGGCACATGACGGGTCGGGTGGGTCCTGGCGAACCAGCGGGGCAGCAGCCCGTCGCGCGACATGGCGAACCACACCCGGGTGACACCCAGCATGAAGGTGAACATCACCGTCAGGATGCCGATGATGGCGCCCACCGCGATCAGGTCCGCGAGCCCGCCCAGACCCACCGACTTGAAGGCGGTGGAGAAGCCGCTCTCCGGGTCGATGTCCTTGTAGTTCTGCATGCCCGTCAGTACCAGACAGGCCGCCACGTACAGGACCATCGAGATGATCAGCGAGTGGATGATGGCCTTCGGCATGTGCCGCTGCGCGTCCTTGGACTCCTCCGCCGCCGTCGACATCGCGTCGTAGCCGAACACCGCGAAGAACACCGTGGCCGCACCGGTGAACGCCCCGCCCACCCCGAACGGGAAGAACGGGCTGTAGTTGGCCGTCTCGATGTGGAACACCCCCACCGCGATCACCAGCAGCACGACCAGCACCTTCAGCACCACGACCACCGTCTCGAACCGGGCCGCGTTCTTGATGCCGAGGTTGAGCAGAAAGGCGATCAGCAGGCACAGCAGCATCGCGAACAGATCGACGCGATGACCGTCACCGGTACCGGGCGCGCCCAGCATCCAGGCCGGGACATCGGCGCCCATCTCGTCGATCAGGAAGCTGAAGTAGCCGGAGATGCCGATCGCGACCACCGCCACGATCGCCGTGTACTCCAGCAGCAGATCCCAGCCGATGAACCAGCCGGCGAGTTCGCCGAGCACCGCGTACCCGTAGGTGTAGGCCGAGCCGGCCTTCGGGATCAGGCCCGCGAACTCGGCGTACGACAGCGCGGCGGCGGCGCTCGCGACACCGGCGATGAGGAACGAGAGCAGCACCGCGGGGCCCGCCGTGCCGTTGGCGACCGTACCGGCGAGGGTGAAGATGCCGGCGCCGATGATGCCGCCCACGCCGATCGCGGTGAGCTGCCACAGACCGAGGGTGCGCTCCAGCCGCGTGCCCTCCCCGACCTCCGTCGCCTCGATGTGTTCGATGGGTTTGCGGCGGAGAATTCCCTCACCCATGCGGAGCCCGGCCACGCGCCTCACCTCTTCACGATCGGCAAACGGCTGACGGCCGATCATGATGCCGCCGCGACATCGCCGGCGGAAGCCACCACGCGCTTCCCGGCCGCCCCTTTACGGAACTACGGCACCACCGTCACCGGCCAGCGCCCCGCCTTCACCAGCCGTACCGCGACCGATCCGACGATCCGGTGGCCCGCCTGCTCGGAGGCCCCCACGACCACCGCGTCCGCCTTGAGGTCGTCCGACGCCTTCACCAGGCCGCTGTAGGGATCGCCGCGGAAGGTGTGGAACTCCCAGCGCAGGCCCGAGTCCGGCTTGATCCGCTCCATCGCCTCCCGGATCTGCGCCACCAGATCCTCGGCGATCTCCTCGGTCGCTTCGGTCACCGGCGCGCCGAGCGCCGCGGCCGCCCCCGGCACCGGCTGCACGTACACGATGGCGAGCAGCGCCCCCTGACGCCGCGCCAGACCGGAGGCGTACGCCGCCGCCCGCAGGGAGGAGTCGGATCCGTCCACGCCCGCCACGATCACCTTGGGGCCGTCCGTACCCCGCTCGAACCGAGGGGCCTGCTGTTCCGTCACGGCAGCGAGGTTAGCGGAATCCGTCGCCCGGGCCGCCCCCCGGCGTCCATGCGGTTCCACCGCCCCGCACTGTGCCGAACGGGTGAAATCGTGCCGCCGCACCGGTGTCGCTGAGGTGCGTCGGCCCTTCGTGGGGCGACTGATGAGTCATGCAGAAGGATCAGTTGCTCACCAGGCGGCGGGCGTTGCTCACCGGCGCCGCCACCCTGGGCGCGGCAGGTGTCGCCGCGGCACTCGCGCCGGGCGCCGCACACCGGGCCGCACCTCCCGCGCCGCCCGCGGCCGGCGCCCAGGCCGCCCGCCGTCCGCTCAGCCCTTCCGAGTACCGGCTGAGGCCCCTGACCGGCTACGGCCCGCCGCGCAGCACCACCACCAGGACGCCGGTGCGCAAGGAACCGCTGCTGCGGATGTCCGGACGCGGTCGCACCATGGTGCTGACCTTCGACGACGGGCCCGACCCCCGCTACACCCCGCACATCCTGGACACACTGGCCCGCTACGACGTGCGCGCGATGTTCTTCGTGTGCGGCGAGATGGCCACCGAGCACCGGGACCTGCTGGCCCGGATGGCCGACGAGGGGCATGTGGTCGGCAACCACACCTGGACCCACCCCCTGCTCACCCGCCTCAGCCGCCGCCGGATCCGCGCCGAGATGGAACGCACCTGCGACATCATCGAGAAGGCGTACGGCGAACGCCCCGAGTGGTTCCGCGCACCCTACGGTGCATGGAACCGCGCCGCCTTCCAGCTCGGCGCCGAACTCGGCATGGAACCCATGGCCTGGACGGTCGACACCCTCGACTGGACCACGCCGGGCACCGACACCATCGTCGAGCGGGTCGAGCACGGCGCCGCCCCCGGCGTCGTGGTGCTCTCGCACGACGCCGGGGGCGACCGCTCGCAGAGCGTCCGGGCCCTGCGCGACTATCTGCCCGAACTGCTGGACTCCGGCTATCACGTCACCGTGCCCAGGCGGCAGTACCTCTGAGCGCTCCCCGCCCGCCCGGGCGGGGACCGCTCAGCGGACCTCGGCCAGGCGGGCGAAGGCCACGACGTTCCCGTCGTAGCCGTTCTGCTGGGAGAAACCGCCGCCGCAGGTGATGACCCGCAGCTCCGCGGTCCCCTTGGAGGCGTAGACCCGGTCGCCGGGGAAGTCGTTCTTCGCGAAGACCTCGATGCCGTAGATCTCGAACACGGCGGTCCTGCCGTCCCTCCGCGCGATCTCGACCCGGTTGCCCTTCTTCAGCGCCCCGAGCCCGTAGAACACGGCCGGTCCCTGCGCGTTGTCGACATGGCCGACGACCACCGCCGTGCCCTTCTCACCAGGAGAGACGGCACCGGTGAACCAGCCGGCGAGATTCGGGTCCTGGGGCGGCGGTGCGTCGACCCAGCCCTCCGCGTCCAGCCCCACCGGCATGACCGGCGCGTCCACCTGGATCGCCGGGATCCGTACCCGGTCGGGAACCGCGTGCGGGAGCGGCTGCACCGCTTCGGCCACGATGCCGGGGGTGCTGTCCGCGGCGGCCGCCCCGGCCGGCTGCGGCGGGCCCACGTCGAATTCCCCCGAGCCGTTGCGAATGAGCGCGAGGCCGGTCAGCAGAACCAGCGCTATCACGCCCCACGGGGCACGTCTTCTCCGCCGCGCCTCCCATTCGGCTTCGTCCGGCTCGAAAGCAGACATTCGCCTTCCCCTCTCGACACGGCCGTCGCCGTACCACTCGCGCATGACGAAAACGCTAGGCGGAGCGTGCGCAACCGGCGACGGGGCGGCGGCGAACGGGTGGCACGGGCGGGGGAGGTGCGCCATCCGGGGCGCGGGGCGACGAAGATTTTCTGACGGTCCGTGACCTGCGGCGATATCCCCTGGCGGCGCGGTCCCCGAGGGGCGTCCCTCACCGGTACGGACCATTCCCGAAATGCGGGGCCGCGCAGGGCAACTGAGGGTCTTTCTGGGAGACGCTTTCTCGCCGATCGGACCGGGGACGGGACCCGGGGCGTCTTCCGCGGAGGATCACATGCGTAACTCACGTGCCCTGGCGGCCGCCGGCGCCGCGGTCGCCGTACTCGGGCTCGCCGCCCCGGCGGCCGTCGCGGACTCCGGCCGGGTTCCCCACCCGTCCAACATCGTCGCCCTGCCCAGCGTCATCGCCCGCGGCGGCCAGCTGACCATCACGGTCGACGGCTGCCCCAACGGTGGCACGGCGACCTCCAACGCCTTCCCGAGGACCAACCTGACGCCCATCCACGGCGCCAACGACACCTCGAAGGGCACCGCCACCGTCGACAACGACGCGCGCGCCGGTTCCTACGACATCACGGTCCACTGCTCCGGCAGGACCCTGACCCGCCCGGCCGCCTTCACCGTCATCGGCGGTGTCCGCGGCGGAATTGGCGGCAGCAGCACCAGCGGGGCCACCCCGACCGACATGGCGATCGGCGGCGCGCTGGTGACCGCCGCGGTCGTCGGCAGCGGTGTCTTCTGGATGCGCCGCCGCGCCGAGAAGCGGATCTGAGCCGCTGTCCCCCTCGGTCCCGTTTCGCACCTGCTCGAAAGGCCGAGCCCCGGATCCCGCCGGATCCGGGGCGGAGCGCTGTCCGGGGGCTCAGCCCTCGATGTGCGGGAACAGCCGCAGGAACGGGTCGGCCGACGCGGCGAGGCCCCGGCTGTAAGGGGCGTCGAAGTCCCAGATGAGGAAGAGCAGGAAGGCGATCAGCGCGGAGAACAGCCCGGCCAGGATCATCTCCCGGCTGGTGCGCCGGATCTGCAGCGCGAAGATCATCCCGATGGTGATGACGGCGCCGGCCACCAGTCCGAACCACACCACGCCCGGCATGGTCTCCCCGGTCGACTCGGCCCGTGCGCTGCGCGACTCGTCGGCGGCGGCCACCTGGTCGACCAGCGGCTGGTAGGCCTGCGCCTCGAAGTCCGTCCGCGGCTCGTAGTCGGTGACGTCCCGGCGGACCCGGTCGAGCAGTTCGGCGCCTCGCTCGGTGACCTCGCCGTCCTCCGCCATCGTCCGCCACTCGGTGGTGACGACGTGTCCGACATAGGCGTTGACATCGTCCCGGATGCGGTCACGCACCTCGGCGGGATAGACCCGTACCCGCTCGGTGATCTCGTGCAGGGCGACCGCCTCCGCCCGTACGTGCTCCTGGGCGGCGCTGCGCCCCTCCCAGACGCCGGCGATGGCGAGACCCAGGACGATGGCGTACACCACGCCGATCCACATGGTCATGTACTCGATGACGTCCGGGGTCTCGCTGGGGTCCTCGTCGTCGGCCGCCCTGCGGTGCCGTACGAGGGTGATGACCACCACGACGACGCACGCGGCGAGCATCGCGAGAGTGAGAACAAGCCATTCCGGCAAGAGGTGCCTCCAGAAGGGATCGGACCGGGTGGTGCGTCAGCGCGGGCGGAGCGCGGCGACGGCGACCACCGCGGGCGTCGTGATGAGCAGAACGAAGGTGAGCGGCGACGTGGCGCCGCCGGAGGGCCGCCGGTCCGGGGTCGCGCGGTACGGCGGATAGTGCACGGGCGTCACGGACGGCTCCGGTTCCGGCTCGGACGGCGCCGGGGCCGGTGGCGGGGGCGGCGCGGGGCGCGGCGGCGGAGGCGGCGGCGGGGGAGCCGGTGTCGGGCGGACCGGGGGCGGCGCCGGACGAGCCGCGGGCGGGGGTGGCGGGGGCCGCTCCGGTGTCGGGCTGGGACTCGGCGGGGGAGGCGTGGTCGGCTCGGGCGGCGGCGGAGGCGGCGGGGTCGGAGAGGGCGTGGGAGTGGGCGTCGGGGACGGGGGAGGCGGTACGCAGGGCGGGGGATCCGTCCAGGTGAGGCTTCCCGCGACCGCCACCGCCTCCGTGCCGCCCGGTCCCGTCGAGGCGTACGCGCAGGCGTCGGCCACCGCCGCGCCGGGCGCGCCGACGAGCGCCCAGACCAGCGCCGTCGCGGCCAACGCGGTTGCCGTGATGCGGGATTGGGTCGGTACGAGTGGTTGCACGACGAGGATCATGAGTCGCCGGCCGCCCGCTCACGCACGGGACCGGGGCGATTGCCCCGAAGGAGTTAATGAAAGAAATCCGGGCCGCGGTTGAACACAACGCGTGCCTCCGTGCGTACCCATCGTCGAGCGGCGGCACACAGGGCGCTGCAAGACCCTGGCGATGATGTGGAGTTGACGATGAAGACCTCCTGGCGGACCGCCTCACTGGTGGCGAGCGCCGCGGCGGTGCTGTCCCTGACCACGGCGTGCGGTCAGGACGCCCCGCCGCCCGCCTCCAGCCAGAACGTGGGTGCCACGGCCGCGGCCGGGGACTACGGCAACGCGGGCAGCGGCGGCGACAAGGCGAGCGGCGGCGGACAGGCCGCCGCGAGCCCCTCCAACACCGCGGGCGAACTGAATGTCTCCACCAACGCCGAACTGGGCAAGGTCGTGACCGACAACCTCGGTCTGACCCTGTACCGCTTCGACCAGGACACCGCCGAACCGCCCAAGTCCAACTGCGAGGGCGACTGCGCCAAGACCTGGCCGCCGGTGCCCGCCGACGACGCCTCGGCCGGAGAGGGCATCGACAAGTCGCTGCTCGGCGAGGTCACCCGGGCCGACGGCACCAAGCAGCTCACCGTCGCCGGCTGGCCCGCCTACCGCTATGTCAAGGACGTCAACGCCGGTGACGTCAAGGGCCAGGGCGTGGGCGGCAAGTGGTACGCGCTGAACCCCGAGGGCAAGAAGGCGCAGGCGGCCGACCAGGCCGGGCTGTCCACCCGCCAGGACCCCGACCTCGGTGAGATCGTCGTCGACAAGAACGGCATGACCGTCTACCGGTTCATGAAGGACGAGGCGTGGCCGAAGCCCGTGTCGGCCTGCACCGGCGCCTGCCTGGAGAAGTGGCCGGTGGTGTCGCCGGTCGACTTCAAGGACACCAAGGGCATCCAGAAGAAGGGCTACATGACCTTCACCCGCCCGGACGGCGCCGAGCAGCAGACGATCAACTGCTGGCCCATCTACACCTTCGCCGGGGACAAGGCTCCCGGTGACACCAACGGTCAGGGAGTCGGCGGCACCTGGTACGCCGTACGCCCCGACGGAAAGCCGGTCGGCGCTTCGGAGAAGTAGCAACCTCCCCAGGGTGTCGTCCACTCCGGATGACGCCGGCCCGTGTCCGCCCCTCCGCAGCCCGCGGAGGGGCGGACCGTTTGCGTGTCGGAACTCTCCGGATTCCCGCGGACACTTCTTGTCACGGATGTGGATATGCCAATGCGGCACGTGCCACTGGCAGTGACCGGGAACGGATGGTCAATTTCCGTTTGGGGTCGCTCCATTGGCGGGCGATCAGTAGCCTCTGCTCGAACACCGGATCGCCTACGCCTTGGAGAGATACATGGAGCGTCCCGCCTGGGCTCCCCGGAGCATCGACGTCACGGTGCCCAGCGTCTCCCGGATGTACGACTACTACCTGGGCGGTTCGCACAACTTCGAGGTCGACCGGCAAGCGGCCCGCAAGGCCATGGAGTTCATGCCGGGGCTGCCCAAGATCATGCAGGCGAACCGGGCGTTCATGCGGCGAGCGGTGCGTTTCGCCTCGGCCGAGGGCATCACCCAGTTCCTGGACATCGGCTCCGGCATTCCGACGTTCGGCAACGTTCACGAAGTGGCCCAGGCGGCCGACCCGGACGCCCGCGTGATGTACGTCGACCACGACCCCGTTGCCGTGGCGCACAGCCAGGCCGTTCTCGAGGGCAACGACCGGGCGGACATCCTCGCCGCGGACCTCCGGAAGCCGCGGGAAATCCTGAGCAGTGCCGAAGTGCAGCGACTGATCGACCTGAATCGGCCAGTGGCGCTGCTTCTCGTTGCCATACTTCACTTCGTGGAAGACGCGGACGACCCCTACGGGGCGGTGACCGAACTGCGCGAGGCCCTCGCGCCCGGCAGCATGCTCGTGCTCACCCATGCCTCGTACGACGGCGTCCCGCTGCCGCCGGAGCGGGCCGAGGGGGCGGTGGACGTGTACCAGAACATTCGCAACCCGCTGATCATGCGCACGCGCGAGGAGATCGCGCGGTTCTTCGAGGGGTACGACATGGTGGAACCCGGACTGGTGCCGATGCCGCAGTGGCGGCCGGACACCGCACCGGAGGACGAGGATCCCTACGCCTTCTCCGGTTTCGCGGGCGTGGGGCGTACGGCGTGAGCGCGGAACCGGACGGGCCCGAGGACAGACTGCGCCGCTTCGCGACGATCTGGAGCCGGGCGGTCTTCCCGGTGACCTCCACCTCGTCGACCCGCCCGGAGTTCGAGGCCCGGCTGCTGCCGCTGGCCCGCCGGCTGAGCGAGGCACTGCGGGCCAGGTCCTTCGACGCGGACGCGGGCAAGGAGGCCGGCGCGGCGCTGGTGGCGGAGCACTGCACCGACCCGGAGGCGCTCAGCCGGACCCTGGACTGCGTGGACGCCTACCTCGTCCTGTACTGCGGAGAGGACGGTGACCGCGAGCACCTCAGGGCGCGCAGCGCCAGGCTCCAGCACGCGATGGCCGCGGGGTTCGCGCAGGCGCTGCGCGAGCGGACGCTGGCCGAACAGGAGGCCATCGCGCAGGCCGCGCTGGAGGCCCAGGGCGTGGTGGCGCAGGCGCTGCACGCCACCGAGGCCCGCTTCCGCGCCGTCTTCGAGGGTGCCGCCATAGGCATCGGCATCGCCGACCTCGAGGGCAACGTCCTGCAGGTCAACGGTGCGCTGCGGCGCATGTTCGGTCTGTCCGAGCAGGGTTTGCGCAGCCGCAACGTCAAGGACTGGGTCCACCCCGACGACGCCCCGCAGACCTGGCGGCTCTACGAGGAGCTGGTGAGCGGTGAGCGCGAGCACTACCACCTGGAGAAGGCGTACCACCGCCCGGACGGAACGGTCCTGTGGACCAATCTGACGGTGTCCCTGCTCCGCGACGCCGACGGCGAACCGCAGTACCAGCTCGCCCTGATGGAGGACACCACCGAGCGGCGGCTGCTCAACCTCCGGCTGCGCTACGAGGCCACGCACGACGCGCTCACCGGGCTGCCCAACCGCACGTTCTTCTTCGAACGCCTGGAGAAGGCACTGAGCGCCGGCGAGGGCCGGCGCTTCGGCCTGTGCTACCTCGACCTGGACGGCTTCAAGACCGTCAACGACAGCCTCGGGCACGCGGCCGGCGACCGGCTGCTCGTCGAGGTCGCCGACCGGCTCCAGGCCTGCGCCACCGCGCCCGGCGAGATGGTGGCCCGGCTCGGCGGCGACGAGTTCGTGGCCCTGACCACCGGCCCGGACACCCAGCGCACGGTCGACGAGCTCGCCGCCCGCATCATGAACGCGCTGCTCGCCCCGATCAGCGTCGACGGCAGGGAACTGACCGTGCGCGGCAGCATCGGCATCGTCGAGGGACCGGCCGGGGAGCGCAGCGCGGCCGAGGTGCTGCGCAGCGCCGACATCACGATGTACCGGGCCAAGTCGGCGGGCGGCAACCGGTTCGAGCTTGCCGACCCCGAGGCGGACGCCCGCGCCATCACCCGGCACGGCCTCACCACGGCGCTCCCCACGGCCCTGGACCGGGGCGAGTTCTTCATTGAGTACCAGCCACTGGTCCACCTCGGCGACGGGAGCGTCCGGGGCGCCGAGGCGCTGGTGCGCTGGCTGCACCCGCAGCACGGCGTGCTCTCCCCGGACCGGTTCATCCCGCTCGCCGAGCACACGGGACTCATCGTGCCGCTGGGCCGCTGGGTGCTGGAGCAGTCCGTGCTCCAGGCCCGCGAGTGGCGCGACCGCCATGGGGGCGAGTCGCTCGGCCCGCTGCGCATCAACGTGAACCTCTCGCCCTGCCAGCTCACCCACCCCGGTCTCGTCCAGGACACGGTGGAGATCCTGGAGCGCACCGGCGTGACCCCCGACGCGCTGTGCCTGGAAGTGACCGAGTCGGCGCTGATCGGAGCCGACGACGACCTGCTGAAGCCGTTGCGCCGGCTCGCCGAGATGGGCGTCGATATCGCCCTCGACGACTTCGGCACCGGCTACTCCAACCTGGCCAACCTGCGTCGCCTCCCGGTGAGCGTCCTGAAGCTGGACCGCTCCTTCACCCAGAGCATGCAGCGGTTCCCGGCCGACCCCGTCGACCTGAAGATCGTCGAGGGGATCGTCTCGCTGGCCCACAGCCTCGACCTCGCGGTCACCGTGGAAGGCGTCGAAACGGGCGCCCAGGCCGAACAGCTCCGCATCCTCGGCTGCGACACCGCCCAGGGCTGGTACTACGCCCGACCGGGCCCTCCGGACCGCCTCCACGAACTCGCCCTCGTCGACGCGACGGGCTGAACAGGTGCGGGCACGCTGTGGCTGCCCGCGCAGTTCCCCGCGCCCCTGAGGTGTGCAGCGCCGCTCCGAGGCGTCACCTGAGGGGCGAGGGGCTGTGTCGATGTGCGGCTCCGTCGCATGGGCGCGAAGGGGTCTGAGGGCGGAGCCCCCAGGACGGGACGGGCAGGGGCGGCGGGGGCGAGGAACACTCCCGGCACCCCCGGGGCCTCAGCGTTCCAGCAGCATCCGCTGCAGCTCCCGCGCCGCCCGCGGCGGAGCCACGTCACTGCGGTGCGCCAGTGCGATGGCCCGGTACAGACCGGGCCGAGCCAGCGGCGTCACCCGCAACCCGTGCCCCGACCGCGCGGCCACCATCCGCGGCACCACCGCCACCCCCAGCCCCGCCCGCACAAATCCCAGCACCGCGTCCATCTCCCCGCCCTCCACCGCGAACTCCGGCTCGAACCCCTCCGCCCGGCACGCCGCGACCGTCAGCTCCCGCAGGTCGTAGCCGTGCCGGAACATCACCAGCCGCTCGCCCTCCAGATCGGCGACGTGCACGGTGCGCCGGCCCCGCCCCGGCCGGGGGACGTCGGGTGACGACACCACCACCAGGTCCTCGCGCAGCAGCTCCACCGTGGTCAGCGCGGGCGACGGCGTCGGCAGCGGCAGCACCACCAGGGCGAGATCGAGCGCGCCGCGGGCCAGCTCCCGCACCAGATCGTGCGAGCCGCCCTCCTCGATCAGCAGCCGGACCCCCGGATACCGGTCGTGGAACGCGCGCAGCACATCCGGCAGCAGGCCGGTGCACAGACTCGGCGTGGCCCCCAGCCGCACCCGCCCGCTCCGCAGCTGCGCGACCTCCTGCACCTCGTGCCGCGCGGTGTCCGCGTCGGCCAGGATCCGCCGGGCCAGCGGCAGCAGCGCCTCGCCCGCGTCGGTCAGCGTGATGTTCCCGCGCGCCCGCCGGAACAGATCGGCCCCCAGCTCCCGCTCCAGCACCCTGATCTGCTGCGACAGCGATGGCTGTGCGACGTGCACCAGCTCGGCGGCCCGGGTGAAGTGCCTGGTCTCCGCAACGGCCACGAAGTACTGGAGCTGCTGGAACTGCATGGGCCCATCATAGGCACCCCCTATCGAATCGAGCCGGACCATGTCTTGGACCGATGGGGCCTTCCGGCCCTAGCGTCTGGTGACATGGCTCTGGCAACGCGGACGGACCGACGGCCGTCCATGGCACGCACCGTGTGGGACTCGACCGTCGGCAAGAAGACAGTGATGGCGGTCAGCGGCCTGATCATGCTGCTGTACCTGGTCGCCCACATGATCGGGAACCTGAAGATCTTCTTCGGGGCGGGCGAGTTCAACCACTACGCCCACTGGCTGCGCACGGTCGGCGAACCCTTCATGCACTACGAGTGGACGCTGTGGCTGATCCGCGTCGTCCTCGTCGTCGCCGTGGTGGCCCACGCCGTCTCCGCCTACCAGCTCAGCCGCCGCGGCATCAAGGCGCGCCCCAGCAAGTACGTGCACAACAAGCCGCGCGCCAGTTACGCCACCCGCACCATGCGCTGGGGCGGCATCATCCTCGCGCTGTTCATCGTCTGGCACATCCTCGACCTGACCACCGGCACCGTGCACTCCGGCGGCTTCGAGACCGGCAAGCCGTACCAGAACGTCGTGGACACCTTCTCCACCTGGTACGGCAACGTCATCTACATCGTCGCGATGCTCGCCGTCGGCCTGCACATCCGCCACGGCTTCTGGAGCGCCGCCCAGACCCTCGGCGCCGGCAGCCGCACCCGGGACCGCGCCCTCAAGACCACCGCCAATGCCCTCGCGCTGCTGCTCACGGCCGGCTTCATCGCCGTACCCGTGGGCGTCATGACCGGAGTGGTGAGCTGACCATGACTTCCTACACCCAGTACACGACCGGCGAACCCGTCGCCGACACCAAGGCCCCGGCCGGCCCGGTCCACGAGCGCTGGGACAAGCGCCGTTTCGAGGCCAAGCTGGTCAATCCCGCCAACCGGCGCGGCAAGACCGTCATCGTCGTCGGTACCGGCCTCGCGGGCGGCTCGGCCGGTGCCACGCTTGCCGAACAGGGCTACCGCGTCGTTCAGTTCTGCTACCAGGACTCCCCGCGCCGCGCCCACTCCATCGCCGCGCAGGGCGGCATCAACGCGGCGAAGAACTACCGCAACGACGGCGACTCGATCCACCGCCTGTTCTACGACACCGTCAAGGGCGGCGACTTCCGCTCCCGTGAGTCCAACGTCCACCGCCTCGCGCAGATCTCCGTCGAGATCATCGACCAGTGCGTGGCCCAGGGCGTGCCCTTCGCCCGCGAGTACGGCGGGCTGCTCGACACCCGTTCCTTCGGCGGCGTCCAGGTCTCCCGCACCTTCTACGCCCGCGGCCAGACGGGCCAGCAGCTCCTACTCGGGGCCTACCAGGCGCTCAGCCGGCAGATCGCCGCCGGCAACGTCGAGATGCACCCGCGCACCGAGATGCTCGACCTGATCGTCGTCGACGGCCGGGCCCGCGGCATCGTCGCCCGGGACCTGATCACCGGGAGGATCGACACCTACTTTGCGGACGCCGTCGTCCTGGCGAGCGGCGGCTACGGCAACGTCTTCCACCTGTCGACGAACGCCATGAACTCCAACGCCACCGCCGTCTGGCGGGCGCACCGGCGCGGCGCGTACTTCGCCAACCCCTGCTTCACCCAGATCCACCCCACCTGCATCCCGCGCACCGGCGACCACCAGTCCAAGCTGACGCTGATGAGCGAGTCGCTGCGCAACGACGGCCGCATCTGGGTGCCGAAGGCCACGGGCGACACCCGCCCGCCCGCGCAGATCCCGGAGGACGAGCGCGACTACTACCTGGAGCGCGTCTACCCTTCCTTCGGCAACCTCGTGCCCCGCGACATCGCCTCCCGCGCCGCCAAGAACGTCTGCGACGAGGGCCGTGGCGTCGGCCCCGGCGGCCAGGGCGTCTACCTCGATTTCGCCGACGCCGTCAAGCGGATGGGACGCAAGGCGGTCGAGGCCAAGTACGGCAACCTCTTCGACATGTACCAACGGATCACCGACGAGGATCCGTACGAGGTGCCGATGCGGATCTACCCGGCCGTGCACTACACGATGGGCGGCCTGTGGGTCGACTACGACCTCCAGACCACCGTTCCGGGGCTGTTCGCGATCGGCGAGGCCAACTTCTCCGACCACGGCGCCAACCGGCTCGGTGCCTCGGCGCTGATGCAGGGCCTGGCCGACGGTTACTTCGTCCTCCCGGCCACCGTCAACGACTACCTGGCCCGCAATCCGCACCAGGAGGAGGTGACCGCCGACCACCCGGTGGTGCAGGAGGTGCTCGCCGAGACCCAGGACCGGCTCAACCTGCTCCTGTCGGTCGACGGCGACCGCACCCCCGACTCCTTCCACCGCGAGGTCGGCGAGCTCATGTGGGAGTTCTGCGGCATGGCCCGCACCGACTCCGGGCTGCGCAAGGCCCTGGAGCGCATCCCGCAGATCCGCGAGGAGTTCTGGCGGCGGATCAAGGTGCCCGGCACCGGTGAGGAGTTCAACCAGTCGCTGGAGAAGGCCAACCGCATCGTGGACTACCTGGAGCTCGCCGAGCTGATGTGTCTCGACGCGCTGCACCGCGCCGAGTCCTGCGGCGGTCACTTCCGCGAGGAGTCCCAGACCCCGGACGGCGAGGCCGCCCGCCAGGACGACGCGTTCTCCTACGCCGCCGCCTGGGAGTTCACCGGCACCGGCGAGGCTCCCGTCCTGCACAAGGAAGACCTGGTCTTCGAGTACGTCCACCCCACCCAGCGGAGCTACGCATGAAGCTCAACCTGCGCGTCTGGCGGCAGAAGAACGCCGACGCCGACGGCGCCATGTCCACGTACGAGGTGGACGGCATCTCACCCGACATGTCCTTCCTGGAGATGCTGGACACCCTCAACGAGGAGCTCATTCTCAAGGGCGAGGACCCGGTCGCCTTCGACCACGACTGCCGCGAGGGCATCTGCGGCGCCTGCTCGCTCGTCATCAACGGCGACGCCCACGGGCCCGAGCGCACCACCACCTGCCAGTTGCACATGCGGTCCTTCGAGGACGGCGACACCATCGACGTCGAACCGTGGCGGGCGTCCGCCTTCCCCGTCGTCAAGGACCTGGTGGTCGACCGGTCGGCCTTCGACCGCATCATCCAGGCCGGCGGATACATCACGGCGCCCACGGGCTCCGCGCCCGAGGCGCATGCCACGCCCGTGCCGAAGCCGGATGCCGATCTCGCCTTCGAGCACGCGGAGTGCATCGGCTGCGGGGCGTGCGTCGCGGCCTGCCCCAACGGTGCGGCGATGCTGTTCACCTCCGCGAAGATCAATCATCTCAATGTGCTGCCGCAGGGAGCGCCGGAGCGGGAGACCAGGGTGCTGGACATGGTGGCGCAGATGGACGAGGAGGGGTTCGGCGGGTGCACGCTGGCCGGTGAGTGCGCCACCGCCTGCCCCAAGGGCATCCCGCTCACCTCCATCACCGGCATGAACAGGGAGTGGCTGCGGGCCGCCCGCAAGGCGGGCAAGCGGTAGCTCCGCGGACGGACGGGGCCGGGAGAGGTGCTCCTCCCGGCCCCGTCGCGCTTTCGCTCCTGGCATTCAGCATTTCCACATCCGTGCTCCCGGCTCCGGTCACGCACAAGCCAACCCCGGTCGGAAGAACAGGGGGTGTCCCCATCCCCGCTCCGCGCGTGACCAGGAGAGAGCCATGACCGGCGTGCTGACCGTCGACCACCCACCGAATCCCGCCACCCCCACCCGCTACACCGTCACCCTCGCCCGCGACGAGGAGGACGTGCGGGCCGCCCAGCGGCTGCGGTACGACGTCTTCGCGGGGGAGATGGGTGCCCTGCTGTCCGGCTCCCAGCCGGGTCTGGACGTCGACCCCTTCGACGCCTACTGCGACCACCTGATCGTGCGCGAGGAGGCGAGCGGGCAGGTCGTCGGAACGTACCGGCTCCTGCCGCCGGAACGCGCCGCGATCGCGGGACGGCTGTACGCCGAGGGCGAGTTCGACCTGTCAGGACTCGCCGCGATACGGCCGTCCCTCGTCGAGGTCGGCCGCTCGTGCGTGCACCCCGACCACCGCGACGGCGCGGTCATCGGACTCATCTGGGCCGGTATCGCCCGCTACATGACCGAGAACGGACACGCCTGGCTGGCCGGCTGCTGCTCCCTCCCGCTGGCCGACGGGGGCGCGCCGGCCTCCGCCGCCTGGCGCCGGGTGCGGGCCAGGCACCTCGCGCCCGAGGAGTACCGGGTGCGCCCGCTGCTGCCCTGGCTGCCGCCGCACGAGGGTCCCGCGGCGGCACCCGCCGCCGGGCTGCCCGCCCTGCTACGTGGCTACCTCCGGCTCGGCGCCTGGGTCTGCGGGGAGCCCGCGCACGACGTGGCGTTCGGTGTCGCCGACCTCTATGTGCTGCTGCCGATGGACCGGGTCGACCCCCGCTATCTGCGGCACTTCCTCTCCCTCGTCCCCGCCGGATGAGCGCCTGGCTGCCGGGCGCGCCGTGCACCCCGCGGCGCTGTGTGGTCCGCACGGCGCCCGCGGCGGTGGCAGCGCCGGCCGTGCTCCGGCTGGCGGCGGTCGGGCTGGTGCTGGTCGGCGGGATCGTGCTGCTGCCGTTCGGGCGCTGGATCCCGGCGGGTGCGGTGCGCCGCTGGTGCCGGTGCCTGGTGCGGGCCGCCGGGGTGCGGGTCCGGGTCGCCGGGGCCGCTCCGCCCAGCGGCGGACTGCTGCTCGTCGCCAACCACATCTCCTGGCTGGACGTACCGCTGCTCGCAGCGGTGCGCCCGGCCCGCATGCTGGCCAAGTCCGAGATACGCCGCTGGCCCGTGGCAGGGGCGCTGGCCGCGCGCGGGGGCGTGCTGTTCATCGACCGCGGCCGGCTGCGCGCGCTGCCCGACACGGTCGCCGCCCTCACCGGGGTGCTGCGCGGCGGTGCGGCGGTCGCGGTGTTCCCGGAAGGCAGCACCTGGTGCGGCCGGGCCAGGGGCACCTTCCGCCGCGCGGTCTTCCAGGCGGCCCTGGACGCCGGGGTCCCGGTGCAGCCGGTGCGCATCCGCTACCGCGAGCCGCTCGGCGGAACGGCCACCGCGGCCGCCTTTGTCGGCGAGGACACCCTGCTCGCCTCGCTGTGGCGGGTGGTCTCGGCCCGTGGGCTGACCGCCGAGGTCGATGTGCGGGCCCTCATCCCGCCCGGACGTCACCGTGATCGCCGGGCACTGGCCCGCGCGGCACAGCCGGAGGCTGCAGCGACCCACGCGTGCGGTGGACATCAGTGAGCACTGTGGAAAATTCAGTGCCTTTTGTGGCTTTTGTACTGTTTTCCGTGAGCTGATCAGGAGAACCGGAGAGGAGCGAGCCCCGAAGGGAGGGTGATGGAAGATGATCACCCGCGAAGAGATCTCGATCCTCCTGGATCACCCCGTGTACGACGGGGACGGCAACAAGATCGGCGACGCGAAGCACGTCTTCCTCGACGACGCGAGCGGACGCCCCGAGTGGGTGACCGTCAAAACGGGCATGTTCGGTTCCAACGAGTCGTTCGTGCCCATCCGCGACGCCGCACTGGTGAAGGACCACCTCGAGGTCCCGTACCGCAAGGACAAGATCAAGAACGCCCCCAACGTGGACATCGACGCGGGCGGCCACCTCTCGGTGGACGAGGAGCAGCGCCTGTACGAGTACTACGGCATCAACTGGGACTCGGTCCTGGCCGAACCGGGCGAGGGCGACCGGTCCGGAGGCCCGGGCACGGCCGGTACCGCGGGCGCGGCAGGAGCCGCGGGAGCCGCGGGAGCCGCGGGAGCGGCCGGTACGGCCGGGCGCCGGGGCGACACCACCCGGGGAGCCGGCGCGCCGGGCAGCACCGGCAGGGCGGGAACGGCCGGAACAGCGGGCACCGCCGGAACAGCGGGAACGGCCGGAACAGCGGGGGCCGCCGGAACCGCGGGCATGGCAGGAACCGCGGGCACCACGGGCCGCCGCGGCGAAGCCCGCACGGGAGCGCGTGACGACGCCATGACCCGCTCCGAGGAGCAGATGCACGTCGGCGTCGAGCGGCGCGAGAGCGGACGGGCCAGGCTGCGCAAGTACGTGGTCACCGAAGAGGTCCAGAAGACCGTGCCCGTGCGCCACGAGGAAGTGCGCGTGGAGCGCGAGCCGATCACGGACGCCAACCGTGACGAGGCCATGGCGGGCCCGGAGATCTCGGAGGCCGAGCACGAGGTCACCCTGCACGAGGAGCGCCCCGTCGTGACGACGGAGACCGTTCCGGTGGAGCGGGTCAGGATGACCACGGAGGAGAAGCAGACGGAGGAGACGGTGCGCGGGCAGGTCCGCAAGGAGCGCATCGAGGCCGAGACGGAGATGGACGAGGACACCGGCCGCCGGGGCCGTGACCCGAGGAAGGGGAGGCAGTAGGCCCTCGCCCTCGGCGTCCACCCGTACGACGCGCCGGTGCTCCGTCACCGGCGCGTCGCACTGCTGTCCTCGAGCCCCGCGATCGCGGCGAGCCGCCGATAGGAGTCCAGCAGCGCCTCCCGGTCGTAGGTGCTGGTGGTGACCAGCACCTCCTGCGCGCCCGTGTCCTTGAGCACCGACTCCAGTTCGTGCGCCACCTCCTCCTCGGTGCCGGCGAGCTGGCCGGCGAGCCCGGACTCGTAGAGGCCCCGCTCCCTGGCGGTCATGGAAAGCGTCTCCACCCGCTCGGCGGGCGGCAGCGGCGGGAAGGTCCCGTGCGTTCGGGAGTACGCCATCGACCAGGCCTCCGGAACCAGCAGCCGCTGCGCCAGCCGGGGTGTGGCGGCCACCGCGACCGTGCCGGAGACGACGACGTACGGCTCGCTCGCCCACTGAGAGGGGCGGAACAACGCGCGGTAGCGGTCGATGCCGCGCCGCATCCGGTCGCGGTCGCGGAGGTCGCCGACGACCATCGGCAGGCCCGCGCGGGCCGCGATCGTGGCGCCCTCTCCCATGGCCAGCACGAACGGCGGCACGGTCAGGCCCTCGGACGGGCGCGCGCGCACCCCGGTGGGGGAGGTGCCCCGGAACCAGCCGAGCAACTCGTCGAGCTGGGCGGCGAAGTCGTCGGCGTCGCCCTTGTCGCGGCCCAGCGCCCTGCGCACCCCGTCGGTGAAGCCCACCGAGCGGCCCAGCCCCATGTCGATACGGCCCGGGAACAGCGATTCCAGCACCCCGAACTGCTCGGCCACGACGAGCGGCCGGTGGTTGGGCAGCATGACGCCGCCGGTGCCCACGCGAATCGTCCGGGTCGCCCCCGCGACGGCCGCCGCCAGCACGGTCGGCGCCGAACCGGCGACCCCGGGCACCCCGTGGTGCTCGGACACCCAGAAGCGGTGGTAGCCGAGCCGCTCCGCCTCCCGCGCCAGGCTGACGGTGTCCCGCAGCGCTTCGGGGCCGGTGTGCCCCTCACGCGTGCGGGAACGGTCGAGGACGGAGAAGCGGACCGAGGCGATGACGGAACCCATACCGGGTTCAACACCCGGCGGCCCTCAGGATTCCGCCCGGCGGATGTCTAAGGTGAGGGATGTGACCGACCGCAACGAGCGGCCGCTGGCCGTGTTCGACCTCGACAACACCCTCGCCGACACGGCGCACCGGCAGCGGTTCCTGGAGCGCAGGCCGCGCGACTGGGACGCCTTCTTCGCCGCCGCCCCGCAGGACCCACCGCTCGACGAGGGCATCGCGCTGGTGCGCCGGAGTGCGCGGGAGTGCGAGATCGTGTATCTCACCGGGCGGCCCGAGGGCTGCCGGCGCGACACAGTGGACTGGCTCGCCGCCCAGGGGCTGCCCGAGGGTGAGGTGTACATGCGGGGCAACGCCGACCGGCGGCCCGCCCGCCACACCAAGCTGGCGATCCTGCGCCGCCTCGCCCGCACCCGGGAGATCCGCATGCTCGTGGACGACGACGAACTCGTCTGTCTGGACGCCCGGCGGGCCGGTTTCACCGTCGTCCAGGCCCGCTGGACGGCCCCGTCCGGGGAGTTGAAGGACGCTCAGGAGCGTGAAGGGCGAACCTGAGCCCCGGCGGGGTCAGTCCGTCTCCTCCAGGCGGAAGCCGACCTTCAGTCCCACCTGCCAGTGCGCGATCCGCCCGTCCTCGATCTGGCCGCGCACCTGGGTCACCTCGAACCAGTCTAGATTGCGCAGCGTCTGCGACGCGCGCTCGATGCCGTTGCGTACGGCCTTGTCGACGCCTTCGGGTGAGGTGCCGACGATCTCCGTGACCCGGTAGGTGTGGTCCGACATGCTGCTGCTCCTCTCCCCGGCGGCCGCCCGACTGCACGGCGCACCGCCTGTGTCACACGTCACTCCACCGTGCCCTACCGCGCGGCGGAGCGCGAGGCGTCGGCACCGTTCACCTGACGGCCTTGACCTCACGCATTGGTCCATACCAAGATGCTGGAGACCCGCCCGAGCTTCCGCTCGCCCCCCACGTCGGGCCCCGCCCTGTCCGTCAGACAGAAACAGGTCCCTCGTGAGACGCCGTCTGCTCGCCCTCGTCTGCGTGTCCGCCTCCCTGCTCAGTGGCTGCGGACTGATGTCCGACAGCGCAACGGAACGGCGCACGGTCACCGTGTGGTTGATGCAGCACAGCGCCTCGCAGGACTATCTGGAGCGCTTCACCGCCGACTTCGAGCGCGAGCACCCGGGGCTCGACCTCGACATCCGCATCCAGGAGTGGACCGGCATCGGCGAGAAGGTGCAGAAGGCCTTGGAGACCGAGGCGCCGGACGGACCCGACGTCATCGAGGTCGGCAACACCCAGGTCGCCACGTACGCGGAGGGCGACGGACTGCTCGACCTCACCCTGGAGTCCATGCGCGACTGGGGCCGCGACGACTGGCTCCCCGGCCTCGCCGAGCCCGGCCAGTGGGGGTCACAGCAGTACGGCATCCCCTGGTACGCGGCCAACCGCGTCGTCATCCACCGCAAGGACCTCTTCCGCCAGGCCGGCATCACCGCCCCGCCGAAGACCCGGGAGGAGTGGCTCACCATCACCGAGAAGCTCAACACCGGTGGCGACCAGGGCATCTACCTGGCCGGTCAGGACTGGTACACCCTCGCCGGCTTCATCTGGGAGGAGGGCGGAGAGCTCGCCACGGAGCGGAACGGAGTGTGGCGCGGCACGCTCGACAGCCCGGCGGCGCTGCGTGGCATGGACTTCTACCGCCGGCTCCAGGCACTCGGCGACGGCCCGGTCGACTCCGACGAGGAACACCCGCCGCAGGCGGGCGTGTTCGCCGAAGGCGACGTCGCCCAGATCGTGGCCGTCCCGGGAGTGGCGCGGGCGATCCTCAAGCAGAATCCCGACCTGGAGGACAAGCTGGGCTACTTCCCCGTCCCCGGCAGGACCGCCGAGAAACCCGGTGCCGTCTTCACCGGCGGGTCCGACCTCGTCGTCCCCGCGAACACCGATGTCAGGGACGCCGCCGTGGAGGTGGTCGCCGCGCTCACGGGCGCCCGCTGGAACACCGATCTGGCCCGCACGATGAACTACGTCCCCAACAAGGCCGGCCTCGCCGAATCGGTGGCCGGGGAGGAGGGGGTCGCGGCCATGGCGGCCGGAGCCGCACAGGGCCGGGCGACCCCCATCACACCCCAGTGGAGCGCGGTCGAGGCGGACAACCCGATCAAGGCGTACATGACGAAGGTGCTCACGGGAGCCGACCCGGCCACGGAGGCGGAGCGCGCCGCCCGCCGCATCACCGAGGCCCTGGCCTTCGACTAGGGCCTGTCGTTCGGACGGCACGCCCGGATCAGCGGGCGACGCTCAGGGACAGGGCGAACCGCCCCTCCTCGTCCGTCCACCACCGGGTGAGCTCCAGCCCGGCGGCCGACAGCTCCGCTCGCACTCCTTCCTGCCGGAACTTCGCGGACACCTCGGTGCGCAGCTCCTCGTCCGCAGCGAAGTCCACGGCGAGTTCCAGGGCCGGGATCTTCACCGTCTGCGCGGTACGGGAGCGCAGCCGCATCTCGATCCATTCGTTCCGGGCGTCCCACAGCGCGACATGCGCGAAGGCGTCCGGATCGAAGTCGGCGCCCAGTTCGCGGTTGATGACGTGCAGGACGTTCCTGTTGAACGCGGCCGTCACCCCGGCCGCGTCGTCGTACGCCCGGACCAGCACCCGCTCGTCCTTCACCAGGTCCGTGCCCAGCAGCAGGGCGTCGCCCGGGGCCAGCAGGGCGCGGACGGAGGCGAGGAAGGCGGCACGCTCGGCGGGCAGCAGATTGCCGATGGTGCCGCCGAGGAACGCCACCAGCCGCGGGCCCGGGGTCCCGGGCAGTGTCAGCCGGGCGGTGAAGTCGGCGATGAGCGCGTGCACCTCCAGCCCCGGCCGCTCCGCGGCCAGCGCCTGCCCGGCCTGCGTCAGGGCGCTCTCGCTGACGTCGACGGGGACATAGGTGTGCAGGCCGGTGAGCGCGTCGATCAGATACCGGGTCTTCTCCGAGGAGCCCGAGCCCAGTTCGACCAGGGTGCGGGCACCGGACGCCTCGGCCATCTCCCCGGCGCGGGCGCGCAGGATCTCGCGCTCGGCGCGGGTCGGGTAGTACTCGGGCAGGCCGGTGATCTCCTCGAAGAGCTCGCTGCCGCGGGCGTCGTAGAACCACTTCGGCGGCAGCGTCCTGGGGCTGCTCGTCAGGCCCTCCTGGACGTCGGCGCGCAGGGCGGCGTCGGTGATGTCCTCGGGCAGGGTGCGGGTGAGACGGAACGGACTCACGTGAGGGGCTCCCTCGAAGGTACGGGTGCGTCGGCGGACGTCAGGCGGTCGCCGGGCTCCTTGAGCGGGGTCAGCAGGACGTTCGTGCCGCTCGCGGCGAGCAGCGTGCGGTCGGGGACCTCGCACCAGTGCGGATCGTCGTCGTAGGGCTCGGAGGCCACGACGGTGCCGCCGCCGGCCCGGGCGAGGTACCACAGCGTGTCGCCCCAGGCGGTCGCGGTGACGGTGTCACCGTTGGTGAGCAGCAGGTTGAGCCGGGCCTCCGGGGCCGCCTCGGCGACCTCCAGGACGGTGTCGGCGAGTGCCTGGCCCTCGTCGTCGCCGGCCCGCAGCCGGGCCAGCACCAGCGCCCACACGAACGCGGAGTCGTTGCGGGCCTCCAGCGACAGCACGTCCTCGGCGGACAGGGACGCGACCAGTGGCGCGAGTGAGCCCGGCCAGCCCGGCACCGCGCCGTTGTGGCTGAACAGCCAGGTCCCGGCCGCGAACGGGGCCGCCGCCGCCTCGGCGTCGGCACCGGACAGCGTCGCGTCCCGTACGGCGGCGAGCAGCGCCCGGGTGCGTACGACCCGGGCCAGATCCGCGAACGACAGATCCGCCCAGACGGGCCCGGCCCGCCGGTACCGGGCCGGCACCGGATCGCCCTGCGCGTACCACCCCACACCGAAGCCGTCCGCGTTGACCGTGCCGTACCGCTGCCGCCGGGGAGCCCAGGACTGCCGGTACAGGCCGTGCGGCGGCCGCACGAGCAGCTCACCCAGCGCCTCCTCGGGCCCCACGTAGGCCACATGACGGCACATCAGACGGCCTCCGAGCGCGCGGTGCGGAACCCGGAGAAGATCTGCCGCCGGATCGGGTGGTCCCAGTTGCGGAAGGTGCCCCGGCAGGCCACCGGGTCCACGGCGAACGAACCGCCGCGCAGCACCTTGTACTGCGGCCCGAAGAACACCTCCGAGTACTCCTTGTACGGGAACGCCCGGAAGCCGGGGTACGGGGCGAAGTCGCTCGACGTCCACTCCCACACGTCACCGATCAGCTGCCGCACACCCAGCGGCGACTCCCCGGCGGGATAGCTCCCGGCAGGCGCCGGACGCAGGTGCCGCTGACCGAGGTTGGCGTGCTCGGGACCCGGGTCGGCGTCGCCCCACGGGTAGCGCATCGACCGGTCGCCGGCCGGGTCGTGGCGGGCCGCCTTCTCCCACTCCGCCTCGGTGGGCAGCCGGCGCCCGGCCCAGCGGGCGTAGGCGTCGGCCTCGTACCAGCACACGTGCAGCACCGGCTCGTCGGGCGGCACGACCTCCGTGACGCCGAACCGGCGCCGCAGCCACTGTCCGCCGTCCCGGCGCCAGAACAGCGGCGCGGTCAGGGAGTTGCGGCGCACGTGGGCCCATCCTTCGGCGGTCCACCAGCGGGGCTCGTCGTAGCCGCCGTCCTCGATGAACGCCTGGTACGCGGCGTTCGTCACCGGAGTGGTGTCGATGCGGAACGGTGCCACCTCCCGCCGGTGCGCGGGCCGTTCGTTGTCCAGCGCCCAGGGCTCGTCCGAGGTGCCCATGGTGAACGGGCCGCCCGGCACGAGCACCTCGGACGGGCCCGTGAACAGCGGGGCCGGCCCCGGGTCGGGCGCGGTCAGGGCCTGCGGACCCCGGCGGAGCTGATGGGTGATCAGCATGGTCTCGTCGTGCTGCTGCTCGTGCTGCGCGATCATTCCGAAGGCGAAGCCCGCCTCCGTCAGCCGCGTCCCGTCGAACGCGGTGGCCTCCAGCACGTCCAGCGCCCGGCCGCGCACGTCGGCGGCGTACCTGCGGGCCTCGCCCGGCGGCAGCAGCGGCAGGCTCGGACGTTCCGCACGCGGGTGCTCGAAGGCGTCGTACAGACCGTCTATCTCGGGCCGCAGCGCCTCCTGGCCGGCGACGGCCCGCAACAGCCACTGCTCCTCCTGGTTGCCGATATGGGCGAGGTCCCACACCAGCGGCGACATCAACGGCGAGTGCTGCGCGGTCAGTTCAGGCTCCTCCACGCAGCTCGTGAGCAGCGTGGTGCGGTCCCGTGCGGTGATCAGCGAGGCGACCGCGCGCTCGCGCAGGGCTTCGGCGTCGAGGGCGGGGTCGGTCATGAGGGGGTGTCCTTCCCGTGCGTGGTCGTCGTGCGGGGGTGCGCGGCGCGGGCCGTCGTCCGCAGCTCGTCGAGCGTGTCGTCGGCCGGGCAGCGGCCGCGGGCGACGTAGCGGTCCCGGTACTCCTCGACGGCGTCGACGACCTCGGTACTCGCGCCGAGCCGGGGGAGTGCGCGCAGCGCCGCCTCGAAGCAGGCGGCGGCCACGTCCCTCAGCTCCGGATCGGCCGGTCCGACCCGGGCCGCGTCCCGCCAGAGCGGATTGTGCGGTGCCGGCATGCCGTGCGTCCGCTCGGCCAGCGGCTTCACCGTACGGTAGGCGGTCTCGGCGGCCTCGGGGTCGTCGAACAGCGCCGCCGTCACGGCCAGCGGCACGATCCAGCCGTCGTCGCCGGGCTGCGCGTCGATCATGCGCAGCTCCAGATGGCCGCGCGGTCTGACCGGCGGGAACAGCGTGGTCACGTGGTAGTCGAGGTCCTCCCGGGTGGGCGGCCGCGGCGTCCCGGACCTGGTCCACTCCCGGAAGGTCAGCCCCTGAGGCACCTCCCACGGCCCGTCCCCGTTCCGTACGCACATGACGGGCGCGTCCAGCACATGCCGGGCCCAGGTGCCGCGCGGGTCGGCGTCCAGCAGGGGGCCGCCCGCCCGGCCGGTGCCGATCTGCGCCCAGCGCAGCTGGCGCGTGGACAGCCAGCCCGTCGGCCGGCCGCCGGCGACGGGGGAGTTGGCGAACACGGCGACCAGGACCGCGCCCAGCTGGTGCGCCAGCCACCAGCGCCGCACATGGCCGAGGGGTCCGGGCTCCTCGTACCCGGCGTCGACGCACACCTGCACGGAGGCGGAGGTGCACATCATGGCGCGGCCGGCCGGGCCGGTGCGGTCGAGGCAGGCTTCCATGGCGTCGTAGCGCGGTTCCCGCAGGAAGCGGCGGGGTGCGTGCCAGGGGTCGTGGCCGAGGCCCACGAGGGCCAGTCCGTCCCGGCGCAGTACCGCGCGGACGGCGTCGAGGTCGGCGGACACGGTACCGACGCACTCCATCAGGGAGGCGGCGGGCGGCGAGCTCAGTTCCAGCTGGCCGCCGGGCTCGATGGTGAGCGCCGACCTCAGGGGCACGGTCCGCAGAGCGGTGTAGGCCACGTCGAGTCGTTCGGGTGACACGGGGAGCCGCGGGTCCCGCAGCTCGTGGACGAGCCATTCCACCTCGACCCCGAGGCGGCGCGGCGGTCCGGTCTTGAAGCAGATGCCCCGCACCAGGGCGTCCACCTCGGTCTCTGTGACGGCGGTGTGCGGCTGCGTACAGCCACCTGCCGAATCGGACATGTCGGGATCCTCCTGAGATTCCATCATGTCGCCGGCCCGGAGGTTCCACGCTCCCGGCCGACAGCAACTCGTCCACCCAAAACCTTCGTGCCGCCCGGCACAAGGGTGCCTGGCGGGGCGTCCCGGTTCGGTCATCCTTTCTCGAGCCTGTCGCCGGGGGTTTCCCGCCTGTCGCCCGGGCCCGCCGAGGGGGCGGAAACTCCGTTGCGCCGCATCACCAGCATCACCCACGATGCGTGCATGAGCACGACGAGGGGGAACGCGCGGTGCGCGGTCACGGCGGCTACGGGGGTGGCGCCGTGAGCGCGCGTCTGCGGGGGATCGCCCGCGAGACCGAGCGCATCGTCGCGTCCGGGGTCTACCGGGCGCCCGCCGGGCACGAGGTGTCCGTCGCGGCGGCGGTCGGGGCCGCGGCCGACGGAACACGGGTGTTCGGGCCGGATCCGGTCCCGGTTCCGGCCTTCCGTCCGGTGGGGACCCGGTTCGAGGTCACCGGGGAGAGCAGCCTTCGGGCCGCCCGGCGACTGGAGGGCCCCGTGGCCGTCCTGAACTTCGCCTCCGCCCGCAATCCCGGCGGCGGCTACCTCAACGGCGCGCAGGCCCAGGAGGAGGCCCTGTGCCGCTCCTCCGCGCTGCACACCTGCCTGCTGCGTGCCCCCGGTTACTACGACCACCACCGCACCCACCGCGACCCGTTCTACTCGGACCGGGTGATCCACTCACCGGCGGTGCCCGTCTTCCGCGACGACCGCGGCGGCCTCCTGGACGAGCCGTTCACGGCCGGTTTCCTCACCTCGCCCGCGCCCAACGCCGGCGTGATCCTCCGGTCGGCGCCGGAACGCGCGCCGCAGGTGCCGGGGGCCCTGCGGATACGGGCCGAGCGGGTGCTGGAGACCGCGGCCGCCCACGGCTACCGGCGGCTGGTGCTGGGCGCCTGGGGCTGCGGGGTGTTCCGCAACGACCCGGCTCATGTGGCAGCGGCGTTCCGCGCCCTTCTGGAGCCGGGCGGGCGTTTCGCGGGGGCCTTCGCGCACGTCGTCTTCGGCATCCTGGACCGCACCCGTGACCGCGCGGTCCGCGCCGCCTTCGAGCGGGGGTTCGCGGACCTGGTGTCCGGGCCGGCGGCGATCAGCTCCAGCCGTAGCGCTCCCGCAGCCGCTGACGTACGAGGTTGAACCGCATCCGGTCCAGGGCGCACGCCTCCCGGCGCATGCCCTCCTCGTGCAGCCGCAGTACCCGGGCCACGTCCACCCATGAGTCGCGGCCCGCCCGGTCCCACGGCCCGCTGCCGATCGGCACCCACTCCCGGGCCTCTCTTCCCCCGCCCGCCGGCCCGGCGGAGGGCCGCTTGCTGGACAGTTGCACCGCGAGGAACGTCCCGCCCGGCTCCCGGGCGACGACCAGCACCGGACGGTCCTTGCCCCGGCCGTCGTTCTCCTCGTAGGGAACCCAGGTCCAGACGATCTCCCCGGGATCGGGGTCGCCGTCGTGCGCGGGCGAGTACTCGGTGCGCACCCGGCCCACCTCACCGGGCGTGGCCTCGACGGTGGCGGTGGGGCCGTGGCGGCCCGGGGCGTTCTCAGGGCTGTAGGCGGTCACAGGCGTACCGTACGGCACACCCGTGACACGCCGGCCGGAGCCCTCGCGAGTGGCGGTTCAGCCGGGCACGCCCGTGAGTTCGCGGCCCGTCACCATCTCGGCGTCGATCCGGACGAACACGCCGTCGTGCATCGGCATCCAGGACCGGGGTCCGGTCCGCAGCAGACGCTCGTGCTCCGCCGGGTCCGTGACCACGGCCGCGCGGCCCGTGACGACCACGCTCCAGCCGGCCCGGCGCTCGGCGTGGAAGTCGTCGGCCTCGAACGCGACCACCACACCGTCGATCGCCCGCACCAGATCGGAGGCGGCGGAGGTGCGCAGCACCACGGCGGAGTCGGTGTCCAGGGAGAAGTTGACGGGCAGGACCGCGGGCAGCGCCTGCCGGGTGTAGACGACGCGACCGACCGGCGCCTTGGCCAGCAGGCGCAGGCACTCCTGCCGGTCGAGCGCGCGGAAGCCATCGCTGTGGATCATTCGTCCATGGTCGGCGACCGCACCTGGCGATGCTAGGGCCGGACGGCCCTGATAGTCGCCGGGACGGCAAGCCCGCCCCGGTCGGCGGGCGCCCCGAGGAAGGCGCCGGCCGGACGGCCGTCCCCGGCGGTGCCGTACACCTCGAAGCCGCTCAGACCCAGGGGGTGGGGGCTGGAGCGGCGGAGGGACGTCATCCGCACCCAGCGGCCCCTGACCGGGTGGGCCGGCTGGATGTTCACCACCCCTCCGGTTCCGGCGATGGTGCGGTAGACGCTCGTCCACTCGGAGTGGTCGGTGCTGGCCTCGACGACGAACTCGAGCGGGTAGCTGGACCGGATCTGCTTGGCGGTCGTGCCGCTGTACGGCCGGCCCGTGGCGGGCGGTGTGAAGAGCGGGTCGCTCGCGTCGCCCTCGAAGGCGAGGCGGATCCAGTCGATCCCG
Source organism: Streptomyces malachitofuscus (assembly GCF_055571035.1). Taxonomy (NCBI): domain Bacteria; kingdom Bacillati; phylum Actinomycetota; class Actinomycetes; order Kitasatosporales; family Streptomycetaceae; genus Streptomyces; species Streptomyces malachitofuscus. Next base: position 83,970 of record NZ_JBVIGA010000015.1, read on the forward strand.
CAGACGGCCTCCAGGTCGACCGAGATCCACTGCGGATCGTCCGTCCGTGGTTCCTTCATGAGCGTGATGTCCCATCAGAAAGCAGCGGCGCGAGCCGGAACCGCCTCGCCCGCCCGTGGTGCCGAACAGTATGACAACGTTGCCAAAGGCTGTGACGCGAGAAGTCTTCTGTCAAGTGCCGAGCCGCGATGGCTGACTTCCCTTTGCAGGTGGAACCCTGGTGGCATGGGCAGGACCGCACTGATCGTCATCGACATGATCAACACGTACGACCATCCGGACGCCGAGCTGCTGCTGCCGTCCGCCGAGTCGGTCGTACCGGTCGTCTCGGCCCTGCTGGAACGGGCGCGGCGGCGGGACGTGCCGGTCATCTACGTCAACGACAACTTCGGCGAGTGGCGCTCCCATCACGGAGAGCTGCTCGACAAGGCCCTGGCGGGACCGCACGCCCACCTCGTGGAGCCGTTGCGGCCGGACGACTCCGCCCTGTTCGTCGTCAAGGCCCGGCACTCGATCTTCTTCGAGACCCCGCTGGGCTATCTGCTCGCCCAGCAGGGCATCGACCGGCTGGTGCTGTGCGGCCAGGTGACGGAGCAGTGCGTCCTGTACTCCTCGCTCGACGCGCACATCCGGCACCTCGACGTGATCGTCCCGCGAGACGCGGTCGCCCATATGCACGCCGATCTCGCCGACGCCGCGCTGCGGATGATGGAACGCAACATGGGGGCGCGGGTGTGCGACAGCGACGAACTGTGGAACTGACGCCCTCGGGGCGCGTCCGAGGGCCGACACTGGCACCATGAGCCGTACGCCCGTTCCGCCCGTGCTCCGCCCCTACCTGGACGAACTGGTCGACCGCACCCGGGCCGTCTGCGGACCGCACCTGGTGAGCGTCCTGGCCGTCGGGTCCCTGGCCCTCGGCGACTACCGCCACGGACGCAGCGACGTGGACGTGACGGTGGTGGTGGACGACTCGCTTCCGCTCGGGTCACTGCCCGAACTGGCCCAAAGGCTCGCCCACCCCGCCCTGGACTGCCCCGCCGCCGGACTGGAACTGGTGGTGTATGCCCACGGTTTCGCCGCCGGCCCTTCCGACGCGGCCGGGTACCTCTTGGACCTCAACACCGGACCGTCCCTGCCGGAGCGGGTCAGCCACGACGCCGGGGAGTCCCCCGCCTTCTGGTACGTCCTCGACCGCTCCATCGCCCACCAGGCGGGCCTCCCGCTGTACGGAACGCCGGTCCGCGATGCGATCGCCGCGCCCCGGCGGGCCGCCGTCCTCACCGCGCTCCGCGCCTCCGTGCGCGAGCACGCCGAAGGCGAGGGACACGCGGCCGACAACCGGGTCCTCAACGGCTGCCGCTCCGTCGTGTACTGCCGCACGGGGCACTGGTTCGCCAAGCGCAGGGCGGCCGGGATCGTCGCCGCCTCCGAGGCGGCCTTCGCCCCGCTGCTCACGGAGGCGCTGCGCAGCTTCGAACTCCCCAGGGAGTCGGCGCTCGCGCTGCCGGGTACGGCGGTGCGGGAGTTCCTGGCCTGGGTGGCGGGCCGGGTGGACGAGGCCGTCGAGGCCGAGGGCGGCCACGGCACACCGCTCTGAGGGGCCGCGGGCGGCCCCGGCCCGTAAGGCGCCCTTCGAGGGTCGTGCGATCGGGGCCTTCGCGATCGCACAGCGCCGTCGGCGCGGAACGGGCCGGGCGGCCGGTTGTCCGGGCCGTTGCGCGGCCGCTCGGCCGCTCGACAGGCGTCCGCCGCCGTGTCTAGGCTCTTCCGCGCGGCATCGCGTGCCGGTCACCGGCTGGGTGAGGCATGGAGGCGCCGCGGATGCCCGTGGAGGCATTGCACGTGTCAGTCGAGTTCAACCACACCATCGTTCTCACCCGCGACCGGGAGAAGTCCGCCCGTTTCCTCGCCCGGATCCTGGGTCTCGAGGTCGGGGAGCCGGCCGGGATGTTCCTCCCGGTGACGACCGCCAACGGCGTCACCCTGGACTTCGCGACCGTCGACATCGACATCCCCGCACAGCACTACGCGTTCCTCGTCTCCGAGGACGAGTTCGACGCGCTTCTCAACCGGCTGGTGGACGCCGGGGTCCCCTTCCAGGCCGACCCGCACGGCAAGCACCCCCGCAGCATCAACCGCAACGACGGCGGGCGCGGCGTGTACTTCCTCGACCCGGCCGGTCACGGCCTCGAGGCCATCACCCGTCCCTACGGCACCGACCCCGACTCACCGCTGAACGGCGTCACCGAGGAGATCCCCGGAGCCGTCCGACCGGCACGGCCGCCCCGCGGCACGTGAGCGCGGCGGGGGCAGCCTTGCCCGCGCCGGTTTACGTGCCGCGACGCGGGCTACGCGGCGCACACGGAAGTCCAGGCCGGTCACTCGTGCCGGGAGGTGCCATGACCCAGCGGATACGGGACGTGATGTCCGGGGACACCGCGTCCGTCGAGCCCATGACCACGGTGGCGCGGGCGGCGCGCCTGATGCGCGAGCACGACATAGGCGACGTCCTGGTCGCGTACGACTGTGATCTGTTCGGTGTGCTCACCGACCGCGACATCGTGCTGAGGGGCGTCGCCGAAGGACACGATCCCGAGGTCACGACGGTCGGTTCGGTGTGCACGCGCCCGCCCCTGGTGACCCTCGACCCCGAGGACACCACCGACCACGCCGTCGAGCTGATGCGGCGGCACGCCGTCCGCCGGCTCCCCGTGGTGGAACACGGGGGGTGTCCGGTGGGCATGGTCAGCCTCGGTGATCTCGCCGCCGTCGAGGACCCGCACTCCGCCCTCGCGGACATCAGCACGGCCGCGCCCACCCACTGAGCGCGGTGCGGTCAGCGCCGGTAGAGGCCCACCAGGGTGCCGCTCGCCAGCTGCCGCTCCTCGACCGCCTCGTGCACCTGCTGCGCACGGGGCGCGTCCGGGAGCACGCACGGTTCGGCGAGGGCGTAGAGCCGGAACAGGTAGTGGTGCGCGTCGTCGCCCGGGGGCGGGTGCGGGCCGCCCCAGCCGCGGTCGCCGTAGCCGTTGACGAGTTCGGTGCCCCGCGGCGGGCTCTGGCCCGCGCCGACTCCGTCGCTGTGGGGGTCGATGCCGACCACGATCCAGTGCACGAACGTGCCCGAGGGGGCGTCGGGGTCCTCGCAGAGGAGGACGAGTTCCGCCGCGTCGTCCGGTACGCCCTGCCACGTGAGGGGAGGGGAGAGGTTGGGTCCCTCGTACGCGTGCCGGCGGCCGATGAACGTGTTGTCGTCGAAGGCGTCACTGCCGATGTGGATGCCGGTCATACGGGCGGGGTACCCCTGACGCTTTTCGGACATGCAGCGGGACGTCCGTCACCCGGACGCCGGAGGGGCCGACCGAGCCGGGGAGGGTCAGGCGTCCACGGTGACCGCGCACGACCACCCGCACGGGCCCGGGGCGACATGGAGATCCTCCCAGGTCACGGCCGTCGGGGCGGTTCCGGTGAGGCGCACGTCCGACAGGCCGGCGACCGCCAGGCGCACATCGAGGCCGCCCTCCGCCTCGTCCGCCTCCACGTCCACCGGGACCTGGCCGTACACATCCAGCCGGTACAGGACCTCGTCCAGCAGCGCGGCCAGCAGATCGTCGTCGCTGGCCTCGTCGAGACGGATGCGGCCCACACCGGTCGGCCGTACCCCGGAGACGTCGGCGAAGCACTCCACCATCGCCGACACCGCCTCCGCGAGACAGTGCTCCCGGCTCGCCGCCCACGCCTCGATGCGGACCTCGTCCTGCTGCGCCACCGCCCGGTGCCCGCTCTCGTCCGGTCGCCGCGCCTGCCCGTAGTCGCCCGTGTCACCGACCATGACCCTCGACTGCCCGACGCTCGCGGACCCATGCCGGTCGGCGGTGCTTCGGGTGCTGGGGAGCGGGTACGCGGGTGCGGACCAGGTGCTTCAGGTGCCGTCCGCGCGGAGGGAGGCATCCGCCATGCGGTTCCGTGATCGCCGGGAGGCCGGCCGCGAACTGGCCGCCCGACTGCGGCAGAGGCAGGACGAGGGAGGGCTGCCGGACCCGGTCGTGCTGGCCCTGCCCCGCGGCGGTGTCGCCGTGGCCGCCGAGGTCGCCCACGCCTTGGACGCTCCCCTCGACGTCCTCGTCGTACGGAAGGTCGGCGCCCCCTTCCACGAGGAGTTCGGCGTCGGCGCGATGGCCGGTGACGGGGTGCCGGTGTTCGACGAGGACACCCTGCGCCGGCTGGGCCTGAGCGAGTCCGACCTCGCGCCCGTCGTCGAGCGCGAGCGTGCCGAACTGCGCCGCCGCGAAGAGCTCTACCGCCGGGGCCACCCCGCTCCGGAGCTGCGCGGACGGTCCGTGATCGTCGTCGACGACGGACTGGCGACCGGCTCCACCGCCCGCGCCGCCCTGCGCGCCCTGCGCGCGCAGGGCCCCGGCCGGCTCCTGCTGGCCGTACCCGTCGGCGCGCCCGAGGGCGTGGCGTTGATGCGCGCCGAGGCCGACGAGGTGGTGTGCCTGCACGAGCCCGCCGCGTTCATGGCCGTGGGCCAGTGGTACGAGGAGTTCGACCAGCTGACGGACGAGGACGTCCTGGAAGCCCTGCGCCAGCGGCAGGCCTAGGGTCTGTGCTTCGGATCATGTCGCAGGGAACTGACGGTGGCACGCGTGTCACCAACGTCCCGGGAGAGCACACCTGGGCCGCCCGGCGGCGGTTCATATGACGGAGTCCGCGCGCAGGGCCTCGATTTCCTGCGGGTCGTGGCCGAGTTCGGTCAGGATCGCCTCGGTGTGCTCGCCCACGGCCGGTACCGGATCCATGCGCGCGGGCAGGCTTGCGAGGTCGGCGGGCGGGAGCAGCGCCGACACCGTCGCGCCCGGCACCTCCACCTCACGCCAGCGGTCGCGCGCGGCGAGCACCGGGTGGTCGAGGAAGGCGGCGACGTCGTTGACACCGGCGCAGGCGATGCCGATCGCCTCCAGGTCCTTGAGCAGTTCCTCGGCGTCGTCGCGGGCGAAACGCTCCGCGATGATCACGTTCAGCTCCTCCCGGTGCGCCACGCGGTCGGAACCGGTCGCGAACCGTGGATCGTCGGTGAGCTCCGGCCGGCCGAGGAACTCCGCGCACAGGGTCGCCCACTCGCGTTCGTTCTGGATGGAGAACAGCACCTCGCGGCCGTCGGCGGCCCGGTAGGTCCCGTACGGGGCGATGGTGGCGTGCTGGGTCCCCAGACGCGGAGGCTGGCTGCCGCCGTAGCGGGTGTAGTAGGCGGGCTGGCCCATCCACTCCGCCAGCGCCTCGAACAACGACACCTCCACGGGGTGGGCCTTGCCGGTGGTCGCCCGCGTGTACAGGGCGGTGAGCACGCCGCTGTACGCGTACATCCCGGCGGCGATGTCGGCGACGGATATGCCGGTACGGGCGCTCTCCTGCGCCGTCCCGGTCAGGGACACCAGACCCGTCTGGCACTGCATCAGCAGGTCGTACGCCTTGCGGTCGGCCCATGGCCCGCTCGTGCCGTAACCGGAGATGGTGCAGGGGATGAGCCTCGGGTAGCGGCGGGTGAGCTCACCGGTCCCGAGGCCGAGCCGGTCGGCGGCGCCCGGTGCGAGGTTCTGCACGAACACGTCGGCGTCCCGCAGGAGCCGGTGGAGGATGTCCCGGCCCCGCGAGTCCTTGAGGTCCAGGGTGAGGGACTCCTTGGAGCGGTTGATCCAGACGAAGTAACTGGAGTGGCCGTGCACCGTCGTGTCGTAGCGCCGGGCGAAGTCGCCCTCGCCCGGCCGCTCCACCTTGATCACGCGTGCGCCGAGATCGGCCAGCTGCCGGGTGGCGTAGGGGGCGGCCACCGCCTGCTCCACGCTGACCACCGTCACCCCGGACAAGGGGAGTTTCCGCACGTCCACGCCTCCTGCCTGCTCCCGGAGCACCGGTCTCGATCAGTACCGCCGGGGCGGACGGTCTGTCAACGGCCGCCCCGTCCGCTCACTGGCCGGCCCGGCTCCACGGAGCGTCGGCGGGGCGGCTGCGGGAGACGATGCGGGCGCCGCTCCCGTCGACGGAGCGGACCTGGAGCGACCCGCAGCCGCAGCGGGTCCAGACCGTGCTGCCCGTCGCGGTGCCGTGCCGGGAGACCACCTGGAACGGCTCGGCGTCGTCCGGCCACCCGCAGTACGGGCAGAAGGTGCCGGTCGTCCCCGCGGCGCCGGTCGTGCTGGTCATGGTGACTCCTCGTTGCTCAATTGCCTCGGTGCATGTCAGTTGTCGCGACACAGCAAGGGTGCGCCGTCACGTCCGTACACGTCCAGGTTGACTTTATGGACGCAACCGTGAAGCGTTTCCTTCATGATTGATCTGCGCAGGCTGCACGTCCTGCGGGCGGTCGCCCACTACGGCACGGTCACCGCGGCGGCCCGCGCCCTGCACTTCACCCCGTCCGCCGCCTCCCAGCAGATCCGCCAGCTCGCCCGTGACCTGGATGTCACGCTGCTGGAGCCGCAGGGGCGAGGGGTGCGGCTGACCCCCGCCGCCGAGAGTCTGCTGGCGCACGCCGACGCCATCCAGGCGCGCTGGGAGCAGGCGGAACTGGATCTGCGGGCCGATCACGACGCCCCGGCCGGGCTGCTGCGCGTCACCGGGTTCCCGGTGGCGATCTCGGTGCTGCTGGCGCCGATGGCCGCCCGGTTGCGTGCGCGCCATCCGAGGCTGTCGGTGCGGATCGCGGAGGCGGGGGTGCCGCAGAGCTTCGACCTGCTGTTCGAGGGAGCCGCCGATCTGGCCGTGGTGGAGTCCACGCCGCACAACCCGCCGCTGAGTGACGCCCGGTTCGACCAGCAGCCGCTGCTGGACGACCCGTTCGACCTGGTGGTCCCGGACGGGCATGCGCTGGCCGGTGCGGAGCGGGCCGACCTCGCCGAGGCGGCGCGCGAGCCGTGGATCGCTCCGGTGCCGGAGAGCCCCTGCCGGCCGCATGTGATGGCCGCGTGCGGTGCGGCCGGCTTTTCCCCGGACGTCGTCCACCACGCCCTGGACTGGAACGTCACCGCCCATCTCGTCGCCCACGGACTCGGCGTCGCCCTGATCCCGCGCCTCGCCCATCTGACGCCGCATCTGCCGATCTCCCGCGTGCGCTGTGCGGGCAACCCGCACCGCAAGCTGCTGACCTGCACCCGCGGCGGGGGCCACGCCCGTCCCGCGGTGGCGGCGGCGCTGCGCGAACTACGGGCACTGGCCCCCACGGCGGTCGCCTGACCGCCGCCACCACGCGGTATCCACCGTCGGCGTCACGCGGAACCCGCGTCCGCGGTGCCCGCTCGACGCCGACGGTGGAGTCTCACCAAGGTCACCGTCCCCGGCGTCCAGGCCCCGGCCGCTCGGGCGCCGTCGCAGCCGTCACCCGCGGCCTCCACGGGCCGGACGGACGGTGCGGGTTGGGTCGTGCGGTTTCCGCGCGGTGGGAGGGGCGATGCGGGTTCGGCCCGGCGGTGGGGGTTGGGTTGTGGGGTGTCCATGCGGTGGGAGGGGCGGTGTGGGTTCGGCCTGGTGGGGGGCCGGCGGTGGGGGTTGGGTCGTGGGGTGTCCATGCGGTGGGACGGACGGTGCGGGTCCAGGTGCCCGGGGTGCTGTTGTCCGTGGCGTGTCGCGGCTGTTGGGGTGTCGGCGGTCCCGCCGACGACGACCCGCGCGCGGGATCGGCCGCGCGTCGGCGTGACCCGACCGGGTGTCCGGACGCCTGTGCGTGACCCGGGCTGCCCGGGTGGTCCTACCGGCCCGGTGCCCCCACGCGCAGGCCGTCCATGATGAGGTCCAGCAGCCGGGCGGCGCGCGGCTGCCAGTCACCGGCGGGGTCGAGCTGCCACAGGCCGCCCATGGCGAGAATGAGGTCGTCCGCGGTCACTCCCGGGCGGATGGCGCCCGCCTCCTCGCAGCGGCGCAGCAGATGCTCGGCCGCCTCGGTCACCGGACTGTGGGCCGGCTTCTCGGGGCTTCCCGGCCCGCTGGTCGCCTGCCGGATGGCGTCGGCCAGTCCGGCCTTGGTCATGGCGAACCGGGCCAGCCGGTCCATCCACTCGCGCAGGGCACGGTCCGGGTCCCGGTTCTGCAGCAACTCCGCCGCACTGTCCGCGACCTGCCGCATCTCGTAGCGGTAGATCTCCAGGACCAGTGCCTCACGGCTGGGGAAGTTCCGGTAGAAGGTGCCCTGCCCGACGCACGCCTTCTTGGCGATCACGCTCAGCGGGGTGTCCGCCGAGCGCGTGAGCTCGGCCACGGCCACTTCCAGGATCCGCTCCCGGTTGCGCTGCGCGTCCGCGCGCAGAGGTGCGTCCTTCTCGTGCCCCATGCGTCCTCCTCACGGGTCGTGGCCGAAACCCGTCCTTGCTAACCGGACAGCTGTCCACTACGTTTTCGGGGGTAACGGACAGCTGTCCGCTTCGGCTCCATCGTATCGGCGGACACGGACGGCCGCGGCATGCCCCGAACGACCGGCGTTCCCGGCTCCTCCGCCCTCCCGCATGGTCCCGGACGCCCCCCGTTCCGTACAGCCCGCCCCCACCCCACGTCACCGACCCGTCCGCCTTCCAGATCCCTGAAAGAAGGCTGCTCATGGCCACCTCGACGTCCAGCACCGTCACCTTGAACATCAACGGCGAGAAGCACACGCTGTCCGTCGACCATCGCACCACCCTGCTCGACGCGCTGCGCGAGCGGCTGGACCTGACCGGCACCAAGAAGGGCTGCGACCACGGGCAGTGCGGTGCCTGCACCGTTCTGGTCGACGGCCGCCGCACTGGGTCCTGCCTGCAACTGGCCGTCGCGTCCGACGCACGCGAGATCACCACCGTGGAGGGTCTCGCCGAGGGGGACCGACTGCACCCCGTGCAGCAGGCCTTCCTCGACCTGGACGGCTTCCAGTGCGGCTACTGCACCCCCGGCCAGATATGTTCCGCCGTCGCCGTCATCGAGGAGCACGCCGCGGGCTGGCCCAGCGCCGTCACCGGGGACGTACGGCCGGAAGCGGGACCGCCGGCTCTGACACCCGAGGAGATCAGGGAACGCATGAGCGGCAACCTGTGCCGCTGCGGCGCCTACGTGCAGATCGTCCAGGCCGTCGCCCGCGCCGCCGCCGAGACCCGCACCGAGACCGAGGAGGCAGCCGCATGAGGGAGTTCGACTACCGGCGCGCCGACGACGTGTCCGGCGCGGTGGCCCTGCTCGGCGACGACCCCGACGCCCGCTACCTCGGCGGCGGCACCAACCTCGTCGACCTGATGAAGTCCGGTGTGGAGCGCCCCGCCCGGCTCGTCGACGTCCGCACCCTCCCGCTGGACCGGATCGAACCGGCCGACGACGGCGGACTGCGCATCGGCGCCACCGTCACCAACAGCGACCTCGCCGCACACCCCGGGATCCGCAACCGCTACCCGGCGCTCGCCCAGGCCGTGCTCGCGGGCGCCTCCGGGCAGCTGCGCAACATGGCCACCGTCGGCGGCAACCTCCTCCAGCGCACGCGCTGCGGCTACTTCACCGACGTCAGCAAGCCCTGCAACAAGCGTTCACCCGGCAGCGGCTGCCCCGCCGTCGAGGGCGAGCACCACAACCACGCCGTCCTCGGCGCCTCCGAGCACTGCGTGGCCGTCCACCCCTCCGACATGGGCGTGGCCCTCACCGCCTTCGACGCGGTCGTCTCGTACGAAACCGCCGACGGCACCGGCGAGTTGCCGCTGGCCGACCTCTATCTGCCCGTCGGGGACACCCCGCACCGCGAGACCGCCCTGCCGCCCGGCGCGCTCATCACCGGCGTCACCCTGCCGCCGGCGCGCGTCGCCGCCCGCTCCCGCTACCGCAAGGTCCGCGAACGGGCCTCGTACGCCTTCGCGATCGGCTCGGTCGCCGCCGCCCTCGACGTCTCGGGCGGCGTCGTCCGCGAGGCCCGGCTCGCCTTCGGCGCGGTCGCCTCCCGGCCCTGGCGGGCCCGCACCGCCGAACGCGTCCTGACCGGCGCCCCCGCCACCGCGGAGTACTTCGCCGCCGCCGCCGACGCCGAACTCGCGGCCGCCAGGCCGCTGCCCGACAACGGATACAAGGTGACCCTCATGCGCAACCTCGTGGTGGCCGTGCTCTCCGAACTGACCGAGGAGGCCGCCCGATGACCACCGCCACGACCGGCGCCGCGGCTCCGACGCGCGCCGTCGGCACCGCGCACACCCGCGTCGAGGGCCGCGACAAGGTCACCGGCGCCGCCCGCTACGCCGGTGAGATCCCCTTCGCCGACCTCGCCCACGGCTGGCTCGTGCTCTCCACCGTCGCCCGCGGCCGCGTGCGCTCCGTCGAGACCGGGCCCGTCCTGGACATGCCGGGCGTGCTGGCCGTCCTGCACCATGGCAACGCCCCCCGGCTGCACACCGATTACGTCGGCATGCTGGGCGTGCGGCCGGACCTGACGGCCGCGGTCTTCCAGAACGACCGTGTCCCGCACGCCGGCTGGCCCGTCGCCCTCGTCGTCGCCGAGACCTCCGAGCAGGCCCGGGAGGCCGCCGAGGCGCTTGTGGTCACCTATGAGCGGGAGCCGCACGACATCGCGTTCTCCGCCGGCCACCCGGACGCCTACCCGGCGGACGGACACATGCCCGCCCTCACGGAGAAGGGCGACCTCGAAGCCGAACTCGCCGCCTCCGCCCATGTGGTGGACGAGGAGTACACCACACCCGAAGAGCACCACGGCATGATGGAGCCGCACGCGGCGACGGCCCGGTGGGACGGCGGGCGACTCGAGGTCGTCGACTCCAACCAGGGCACCACCTGGGTCGTCGACGAGCTGGCACGGATGTTCTCGCTGGACGCCTCCGCCGTGCGGGTGCGCTCCGAGCACGTCGGCGGCGGCTTCGGCAGCAAGGGACTGCGCGCCCACCAGGTGTCCGCGGTGATGGCCGCCACGGTCCTGCAGCGGCCGGTGCGCGTCGTACTGACCCGCCGTCAGATGTTCTCGCTCACCGGCTACCGCAGCCCCACCACCCAGCGGATCCGGCTCGGCGCCGGTCCCGACGGCCGGCTGCGCGCCCTGGACCACCGCTCGCTCAACCAGACGTCGACGGTCTGGGAGTTCGTCGAGCCGAGCGCGGGCGTGGCGCGGATCATGTACGACGCCGACGCCCACCGCACGGAGAACAGGGTCGTACGACTGGACGTCCCGTCCCCGACCTGGATGCGCGCGCCCGGCGAGGCCCCGGGGTCCTTCGCTGTGGAGGCGGCGCTCGACGAACTGGCCGAGAAGTGCGGGATCGACCCGGTAGAACTGCGGCTGCGCAACGAGCCGGACCGGGGCCCGGTCTCCGGGCTGCCGTTCAGCAGCCGCAATCTCGCCGCCTGCTTCCGCGAGGGCGCCCGCCGCTTCGGCTGGGCGGACCGCGATCCGCGGCCCGGTGTGCGCCGTGAGGGACGCTGGCTGCTGGGCACGGGCACGGCCGCGGCCTCCTTCCCCGCGGGCGCCATGCCGTCCACGGCGGCGGTGACGGCGGAGCCGGACGGCACCTTCACCGTGCGGATCTCGGCCGCCGACATCGGCACCGGGGCCCGTACGGCGCTCACCCTGGTCGCCGCGGACGCGCTGCGGGTGCCGGTGGAGCGGGTCCGGATGCGCATCGGCGACAGCGACTTCGGTCCGGCGATGATCGCGGGCGGCTCCATGGGCACCCGTTCCTGGGCCTGGGCGGTCACGGCCGCCGCCGGGGAACTGAGGGAGCGGCTCGTCCCCGGCGGCACCGTTCCGCCGGAGGGCATCACCGTCCGCTCCGACACCACCGCCGCCCTCGCCGCCCTCGCCCAGAAGGAACGGCACTCCTTCGGGGCGCAGTTCGCCGAGGTCGCCGTGGACGTCACCACGGGCGAGGTACGCGTGCGCCGGATGCTCGGCATCTTCGCCGCGGGCCGGATCGTCAACCCGCTGACCGCGCGCAACCAGCTCGTCGGGGGAATGACCTGGGGCATCTCGATGGCCCTGCACGAGGAGGCGGTGCGCGACCGGGCCTCGGGCGGTCTCTACGGCGCCGACCTGGCCGGATACCACGTGGCGAGCCACGCCGACGTACCGGCGGTCGAGGCGGACTGGGTGGACGACCCGGACCCCGACGACCCCGTAGGGATCAAGGGCATCGGCGAGGTCGGCATCGTGGGCGCGGCGGCGGCCGTCGCCAACGCGGTCTGGCACGCGACCGGCGTACGCCACCGGAGCCTTCCCATCCGCCCGGACCGGGTGCTGGAGGCGGGAGGACCGCGTGTTTGACATCGCGGGTGAGCTGCGCGGCTGGCTGGCCGCGGGCCGGGAGTTCGCCGTGGCCACGGTGGTGTCCGTGAGCGGCAGCGCACCGCGGGGTCCCGGCGCCGCCCTCGCCGTCGACAGCGACGGCACGGTGATCGGCTCGGTCTCCGGCGGCTGCGTGGAGGGCGCGGTGTACGACCTGTGCGCACAGGCGGTCGCGGACGGCGAAACCCGCGTCGAACGCTTCGGCTACAGCGACGAGGACGCCTTCGCCGTGGGCCTGACCTGCGGCGGTGTCATCGACATCATGATCACCCCGGTCCTGGCGCGGTCACCCGTCAGGGAGGTGCTGGAGGCGGCGCTGTCCGTCGCGGCCGGAGGCGGGCCGGGGGCCCTGGTCCGGGTCGTCGAGGGCCCGGCGGAACGTCTCGGCGCGGCGCTCCTCGTACGGCTGGACGGGTCGTACCAGGGCGGGCTGGGCGGGCCCGTGGAGCTGGACCGCACGGCGGCGGCCGAGGCCGGGGCCCTGCTGGACGCGGGCCGCACGGGCACGGTCGCGGTCGGGGAGGACGGGGCGTACTGCCCCGGCGGGGTGACGCTGTTGGTCGAGACGTCGGTGCCGCCGCCCCGCATGATCGTCTTCGGCGCGATCGACTTCGCGGCGGCGCTGGTGCGAGCGGGGAAGTTCCTCGGCTACCACGTCACGGTGTGCGACGCGCGGCCGGTCTTCGCCACCCGCGGCCGCTTCCCGGAGGCGGACGACGTCGTCGTCGACTGGCCGCACCGCTATCTGCGGAGCACCAGGACGGACACGCGCACGGTGCTGTGCGTGCTCACCCACGACGCGAAGTTCGACGTTCCGCTGCTCCGGGCCGCGCTGGCGATGCCGGTGGCGTTCGTCGGGGCGATGGGTTCCCGGCGCACCCACGCCGACCGGGAGCGCCGTCTGCGGGAGGCCGGCGTGGGTGAGCGGGACCTGGCCCGGCTGCGCTCCCCGATCGGGCTCGATCTCGGTGCCCGTACCCCGGAGGAGACGGCCCTGTCCATCGCGGCGGAGATCGTCGCCTCCCGGCGCGGGGGGACGGGCGCCCCGCTGACGGGCTCGGCCACGCCGATCCACCGGGACGGGCGGCCGGCTCCGGCGGCTGCGTGAGCCGATGGGGTGGCGGGGGCCGGGGATGTCGCCCCCGCCGCCCCTTCCCGTCCCGACCCGGGGCTCCGCCCCGGACCCCGCTCCTCAGGGCCGGAGGGGCCGGCACACAGGGGCGTCGTCAGGCAGCCGTCGGCTCCGTGGCGAGGGTGTGCAGGCGGGTGACGACCTCGGTCAGCTGCTCGACGACCTCGCTGTCGTCCGCCGGGTGCGTCTCGGCGAAGCGGGTCACGGAGCCGGGGATGGACAGCTTGATGTCCTCGATCACCTTGCCGCCGGCGATGCCCACGGCCTTGCGCGCCTCGTCCTGCGCCCAGACGCCGCCGTACTGGCCGAAGGCGGTGCCGACGACGACGACCGGCTTGCCGCTGATGGCGCCGGCACCGTACGGGCGGGACAGCCAGTCGATGGCGTTCTTCAGGACGGCCGGGATCGTCCCGTTGTACTCGGGGGTGAAGAGCAGCAGCGCGTCGGCGCCCGCGGCGGCCTCGCGCAGCTTGGCGGCGGCGGCCGGGACGCCGCCCTCCACGTCGATGTCCTCGTTGTAGAACGGGATCTCGGCCAGCCCCTCGTAGAGCGCCACGTCGGCGCCCGAGGGAGCGAGCTTGACCGCGGCCTCGGCGAGCTGACGGTTGTGCGAGCCCGCGCGAAGGCTGCCGACGAGAGCGAGGATGCGAACAGACATGACGAAAACTCCAGGGGGCTGAGTTGGCCTCGACAAAATCCGGACCGTGGTCCGCTTCGTTGTTGTAGCACTTTAACCGGACCGCGGTCCAGTTTCTTCCCCATGCTTTACGCTGACTTCATGTCCGCCGCGCCGCCGCCCGCCCCGACGCCACAGGAGCCCGTCGAGCCGCTGGAGTTGCTTCAGCTCGGCACCGACGCCGACGAGCCCTGCCTGCGTGCCGACGCCGCCCGCAACCGCGCCAGGCTGCTGGAGGCGGCCGCCCGGCTGGTCGCCGAGCGCGGGGCCGAGGGCATCACCATGGAGGAGGTGGCGGCAGCAGCCCGCGTGGGAAAGGGGACGGTCTTCCGCCGCTTCGGCGACCGCACCGGACTGCTCACGGCGCTCCTCGACCACTCCGAGAAGAAGTTCCAGGCGGCCTTCCTCAGCGGGCCCCCACCGCTCGGCCCGGGCGCGCCCGCGGTCGAGCGGCTCCGGGCGTTCGGACTCGCCACACTCCGGCGGACCGCCGAGGAACTGGAACTGCAGCTGGCCGCCGAGCCGGAACCCGGACGCCGTTTCACCAACGCACCCCGCCGGGTGCGGCGCCACCACGTCAACCTGCTGCTGCGCGAGGCGGTCCCGGGCGCGGACTGCGCCCTGCTGGCCCACACGCTGATGGCGCAGCTCGACCCCGCCCTCATCCACCATCTGATCCGGCAGTGCGGCATGCCCCTGGAGCGGCTGGAAGCCGCGTGGGTGGACCTCGTCGACCGGGTGACGTGCTCCGCGAGTCCCGGCTGACCGTCTCAACTCACCCGGCCGCCGCGCCCGTTACGGCTTCTGCAAGGATGCGGTACGTCATGGTGCAGATACCCAACCCGCCCGCGCCCGCGTCCCCCGCACCGACGCGCTCCGTACCCACGAGCGCCGATGTGGCCCGCCTGGCCGGAGTCTCGCGCGCGACCGTCTCCTACGTCCTGAACAACGCCGGCGCCGTCCGGATCAGCGAACCCACCCGGCGCCGGGTCCGCGAAGCCGCGCGGGAACTCGGGTACGTGCCGCACGCCGCGGCCCGCAGCCTGCGCGCCGGGCACAGCCGTATGGTCCTGATGCCCGCGCCGGCCTTCCCCGTCGGCCCGCTGTACAGCCAGTTCATCAACGACCTCCAGAGCGCCCTCGGCCGCCTCGACTACACGGTCGTGCAGTACGGCACCGTCGGCCTGCACGACGACGAGGCCGCCCGCTCCTGGGCGGAGCTGCGGCCCGTCGCCGTCCTGGTCCCCGGCTCCGGACTCGGCCCGCGCGGGGTGGAGGTGCTCAAACGCTCCGGGGCGCGGGCCGTCGTCACCCTCGGCCCCGATGCCGTCGAGGGCGCGCACGCCCTGCTCATGGACCACGACGTCGTCGGCCACAGCGCCGGCGCCCACCTCTTCGACCGCGGCCGCCGCCGGATCGGCGTGGTCGTCCCGCGCGAGCCCGGCCTGGAGACGTTCTCCGCGCCCCGGCTGGACGGCGTGCGCGCCGCCGTGGACGGCACCGACGCCACGGTCACCGAGCTGCCGCTGGCGCACGACGAGGGCGCCGCCGCCCGGCTCGCCGCCCGCTGGCGCGAACTGGGCCTCGACGCCGTGTTCACGTACAACGACGAGTACGCGATGCTGCTCATGCGCGCGCTGAAGGACGAGGGCATCCGCATCCCCGAGGAGGTCGCCGTCGTCGGCGCGGACAACCTGATGCTGGGCCGGCTGCTGCGGCCCCGGCTGAGCACCGTCCACCTCGAACTGCCCTCCGGCCGGGAACTGGCCGAACTGGTCGACCGCGCGGTGCGCGACCCGGCGGCCGCGCCCGAGGCCCACAAGGTGCTCGGGGCGTCGGTGGTGCGACGCGAGTCCAGCTGACACCGTGGGAGGCGGCCGACGGGTACCGGGCCCGGGCAGGAAAGGGGCGCGACCCCTCCGCCGCCAGGCCCTCCCGGGGCTAGGATGTTGCGCGCTCAACCGCATGGGTACGCGAAGGACGACCGCACCCACGCCGCTCCGGCGTGCCGGTGACCGATCGGAGAGCCGCCATGACGTTGCTCGACCCCACGCCCCGGCCGTCCCGCCCGCTCACGGGACCCGAGCACCCCGTCACCGAGCCGGCCACCGGTGACACCCTCGGCACCGTCACCCTCGCCACCGCCGAGGACGTCGAGACCGCCGCCGAGGCCGCCCGCGCGGCCCGGACCGGATGGGCCGCAGCACCGCACTTCGTCCGCGCGGCGGTGCTCCGCAAGGCCGGCGACCTGTTCGCCGGCCACACCGAACTGCGGGAGTGGCTGATCCGCGAGGGCGGCAACATCCCCGGCAAGGCCGACTTCGAACTCCATGTGGCCGCCCAGGAGTGCTACGAGGCCGCCGCCCTCGCCTCCCGCCCCGCCGGACAGGTGCTGCCCACCGAGGAACCGCGGCTGTCCTACACCCGGCGCGTACCGGTGGGCGTGGTGGGTGTCATCGCCCCGTTCAACGCGCCGCTGATCCTCTCGATCCGCTCCGTCGCGCCGGCCCTGGCGCTCGGCAACGCGGTCGTCCTCAAGCCCGACCCGCGCACCGCCGTCTGCGGCGGACTGGCGCTCGCCGCGGTGTTCGCCGAGGCGGGGTTGCCCGAAGGGCTGCTGCATGTGCTGCCCGGGGGGCCGGAGACCGGTCAGGCCCTGGTCGCGGACCCGCACATCCCCGTCATCTCCTTCACCGGCTCCACCGGCGCCGGCCGGGCGGTCGGAGAGGCCGCCGGCCGCCATCTGAAGCGGGCCCATCTGGAACTGGGCGGGAACTCGGCGCTCATCGTGCTCGAGGACGCCGACCTCGACGCGGTGATCTCCACGGCCGCCTGGGGATCGTTCTTCCACCAGGGCCAGATCTGCATGACCGCCGGACGGCACCTGGTCCACGCGTCGCTGTACGACGAGTACGTCGAGGGGCTGGCCGCCAGGGCCGACTCCCTCACCGTCGGCGACCCGTACCGCGAGGAGGTCCATCTGGGCCCGCTCATCGACCGCGGTCAGCTCGGCAAGGTCCATGGACTGGTCGAGGCCAGCACGGCGGGAGGCGCGAAGCTCGCCGCCGGCGGCACCCACGACCGGCTCTTCTACCGGCCCACGGTCCTCGCCGACGCGGACGACCTCACCCCCGCCTACACGGAGGAGGTCTTCGGGCCCGTTGCCCCGGTACGGTCCTTCGCGAACGCCGACGAGGCGGTCGCGCTCGCCACCGCCAGCCCCTACGGACTCTCCCTGGGCATCGTCACCGCGGACCCGGCCCGCGGTCTGTACCTCGCCGACCGCATTCCGACCGGCATCGTCCACATCAACGACCAGACCGTCAACGACGAGGCCGTCGCCCCCTTCGGCGGGGTGGCCGCGTCCGGCACCGGCTCCCGCTTCGGCGGGGACGCCAACCTGGAGGCCTTCACCGACCTGCGGTGGACGACGGTGCGCGGCGCCGTCGCCCGGTACCCGTTCTAGCGGCGCGCCGGCCGCGCGAAGGCGCTCACTCGCCCGCGGCCGACGCCTGCCCCTGCTGTGCCTGCTGCTCGGCGATCTGCTTGCGGACCTCGTCCATGTCCAGCTTCCGGGCCTGCCCGATGACATCCGTCAGCGCGGCCTCGGGCAGGGCACCCGGCTGGGCGAACACGGCGACCTGATCGCGCACGATCATCAGCGTGGGAATCGACTGGATCCCGAAGGCCGCGGCCAGTTCCGGCTGCGCCTCGGTGTCCACCTTGCCGAACACCAGGTCCGGGTTCTCCTCCGCCGCCTTCTCGTACACCGGTGCGAACTGACGGCAGGGGCCGCACCAGGCCGCCCAGAAGTCGATCAGCACGAACTCGTTGTCCGTGACCATCTGGTCGAAGTTCTCCTTGGTGAGCTCCACGGTGCTGCTCATGGGTGATTCCCTCTTCCTGGTGTCGGGGCGAGCCGTCGGCACAACACGGCCGGCCGGTCACGTATTCCGCGCCCCTACCCATGTGGTCAGGGGGCACACCACCCACCAGACTGACGCCATGACGGAAACGCAATCGACGCAACTGGAAGCAACCGCCTACGACGTCGTGGTGCTCGGAGCCGGGCCCGTGGGCGAGAACGTCGCCGACCGCACCCGCGCCGCCGGGCTCACCACCGCGGTCGTGGAGAGCGAACTGGCCGGCGGCGAGTGCTCCTACTGGGCGTGCATGCCCAGCAAGGCCCTGCTGCGGCCGGTGCTCGCCCAGGCCGACGCCCGTCGCCTGCCCGGACTGAGCCAGTCGGTCCGGGGCCCCCTGGACACCGACGCCGTGCTCGCCCGCCGCAACTACTTCACCTCCGACTGGAAGGACGGCGGTCAGGTCCAGTGGCTGGAGGGCACCGGCGCCGACTTCCACCGGGGACACGGACGGATCACCGGCCCGCGTACCGTCACCGTCACCGGCCCCGACGGCGGCCGTCGAGTCCTCACCGCCCGGCACGCCGTCGCCGTCTGCACCGGCAGCCGCGCGAAGCTGCCCGACCTGCCGGGGCTCGCCGAGGTGAGGCCGTGGACCAGCCGGGAGGCCACGAGCGCGCAGTCCGCGCCCGGGAGGCTGGTCGTGGTCGGCGGGGGCGTCGTCGCCACCGAGATGGCCTGCGCCTGGCAGGCGCTCGGCTCGCGGGTCACTGTCCTGGTGCGCGGCAGGAGCCTGCTCAACCGCATGGAGCCGTTCGCCGGCGAGATGGTCGCCGAGGGCCTCGCCGAGGCCGGCGCCGACATCCGCACCGGCACCTCGGTGAAGTCGGTGACCAGGGAGAACGGCACCGTCCTCGTCGTCACCGACGGCGGTGACCGGATCGAGGCCGACGAGATCCTCTTCGCCACCGGCCGCGCACCGCGCACCGACGACATCGGCCTGGACACGATCGGCCTGGAGCCCGGCTCATGGCTCTCCGTCGACGACAGCCTGCGGGTCACGGGCCACGACTGGCTGTACGGCGTCGGTGACGTCAACCACCGGGCACTCCTCACCCACCAGGGCAAGTACCAGGCCCGGATCGCCGGCGCCGCCATCGTCACCCGGGCCGCAGGCGAGTCCGTACGCGCCGAGGAGTGGGGCGCGCACGCCGCCACCGCCGACCACGCCGCCGTCCCCCAGGTCGTCTTCAGCGACCCGGAGGCGGCCGCCGTCGGCCTCTCCCTGGCCGAGGCGGAGCAGGCCGGCCACCGCGTCCGCGCCGTCGACGTCGACCTGTCCTCGGTCTCGGGCGCAGGCCTCTACGGCGACGGCTACAAGGGCCGTGCCCGCATGGTCGTCGACCTCGAGGAGGAGATCCTGCGCGGCCTCACCCTCGTCGGCCCCGGCGTCGGGGAGCTCATCCACGCGGCGACCATCGCGGTGACCGCCCAGGTCCCCATCGGCCGGCTGTGGCACGCGGTCCCGTCGTACCCGACGATCAGCGAGGTGTGGCTGCGCCTGCTGGAGGCGTACCGGGACGCCTGAGCCGCAGAGGCGGCAGCCCTCCCGGGCCGGGAAGGGACGGCGGGCGCGAACGGTTCTCGAGCGCGGGGCGGCGCTCGCTCGGGGTGGCGCGTCCGGGGCGTGGCCTTCTCGGCCCTCCGGGCCGGGGCAGGGGTGGCGTGCGGGAGCCACCCACGGGGTCCGTCAGTGGCCGCTCACGGCAGCTCGAAGCCCAGGTGCCGGGCCGCCCCGTCCGGCGTCGGCTGCGACCAGCGCTCCGCCACGGCTGCGTTGGACGACAGTGAGCGCGGCTCGGCGCGGTCGAGGTACAGCGTGCCGTCGAGATGGTCCGTCTCGTGCTGCACGATGCGGGCGGGCCAGCCGGTGAACACCTCGTCCAGCGCCCGCCCGTGCTCGTCCTGCCCGGTCAGGCGCACCTCGGCGGCACGCGCCACCACCGCCTGATACCCCGGCACGCTCAGACACCCCTCGAAGAACGCCGCCCGCCCGGTACCGGCCGGTTCGTAGACGGGGTTGACCAGCACCCGGAACGGCTGCGGCACCCGCCCGCGCGCCACGCGCACCTCAGGTGGAACGGGCGCCGGATCCTCGATCACCGCGATCCGCAGCCCCACTCCGACCTGCGGCGCGGCCAGCCCGACACCCGGCGCAGCGTGCATGGTGACCCGCAGGGCCGCGACGAACCGGGCCAGCAGAGCGGACCCCAACTGGCCGTCGTACGGCTCGGTGCCCCCGCGCAGCACCGGATCGCCGGCCGAGACAATGGGCAACGGCCCTCCCACGGCGAGCAGTTGCTCGACCCGCTCGGCCAAGGGCGCGCGATCGTCCGGAATTTCCATCCTGTCAGGATCGCACGCCCAGGGCGTGTGCCACAGGTCACACACCCCGTCCGGGAACCCCACGCCCCGTCGCCCCGACTACTGCACCACCATGTCCGCCCATGTTCCCGGGAGAACCCCACCGATGACCACCGCTCCCTCGACCACCACGGACGAGGCCCCGCAACCCCCTGCCCCCGCACCCGCGAAGAGCGCATGGGCCGCCCTGCGCCCCCTCGTCCTGCGCCTGCACTTCTACGCGGGCGTGCTGGTGGCGCCGTTCCTCCTCGTCGCCGCCCTCACCGGCCTGCTGTACGCCGCCTCCTTCCAGGCCGAGAAGATCGTCTACGGCCACGAGCTGACCGTCCCCGTCGGCGACCGCGAACTGCCCGTCTCGGAACAGGTCGCCGCCGCCCGCGAGGCCCGGCCCGACGGCACGATCACCGCCGTACGCCCCTCACCCGAGGCGGGCGCCACCACCAGAGTGATGCTCTCCGGCATACCTGGCGTGGACCCCGACCACACCCTGGCCGTGTTCGTCGACCCCTACACCGCCGAGGTGCGCGGCGAGCTGGAACAGTACGGCTCCTCGGGAGCACTGCCCCTGCGCACCTGGATCGACGAGTTCCACCGCGATCTGCACCTCGGTGAACCGGGCCGTCTCTACAGCGAGCTGGCGGCCAGCTGGCTGTGGGTGATCGCGTGCGGCGGACTGGTCCTCTGGTTCTCCCGGCGCCGCGCGCTGCGCAAGGTACGCGGCACCGGCGGGCGGCGCCGCACACTGGGCCTGCACGGCAGTGTGGGCGTCTGGGCCGCGGCCGGCTTCGTGTTCCTTTCGGCGACCGGTCTGACCTGGTCCACCTACGCAGGCGCGAACATCGGCGAACTGCGCGCCTCCCTCGGCCAGGAGACCCCGTCGGTGTCGGCGGCGGCCGGCGAACACGCGAGGCACGGCGCGGCCGGCGGTGCGACCGGTGACGCGGCGTCCGGGGCCGGCCTGGACCGGGCCCTCGCGGCGGCGCGGGCCGAAGGGCTGGGCAACCCGGTGGAGATCGTCCCGCCGGCCGACGCGAAGTCCGCGTACGTGGTGCGGCAGATCCAGCGCAGCTGGCCCGAGAAGCAGGACTCGGTCGCCGTCGATCCCGCGACGGGACAGGTGACCGACGTCCTGCGGTTCGACGACTACCCGGTGCTCGCGAAGCTCACCCGCTGGGGCATCGATCTGCACACCGGCAGCCTCTTCGGCCTGGCGAACCAGATCGCTCTGATGGTGCTCGCCCTCGCCCTGATCCTGCTCATCCTGTGGGGGTACCGCATGTGGTGGCAGCGGGGCCGCGGCTCCGCCTTCGGCCGGCCGGTCCCGCGGGGCGCCTGGCAGCAGGTGCCGCCGTACGTGCTGGTCCCGCTGCTGGCGCTGGTCGCCGTACTGGGCTACTTCGTGCCGCTGCTCGGCATCCCCCTGGCCGCGTTCCTCGTCGTCGACATCGTCCTCGGGGAGGCTGCCCACCGGCGGGGGCGGCGGACGTACGGAGGCGGCAGCGCGGTGTCCTGACGCGGGCCGCTCGTGCCGGTGCCCGGCTCCCCGAGGGGGGACCGGGCACGGCACGAGCCCGCCGACGGCCTAGGCGTCGTCGAACTCGCCGCCCAGCGCCGCGGCGATACGCAGATGCGGCTGGGCCTCGTCGTCACGTCCCTGCCGCTGGAGGGTGCGCCCCAGCATCAGCCGGGCGTAGTGCTCCACCGGGTCGCGCTCCACGATGACCTTCAACTCCGCCTCCGCCCGGCGCAGCTGGGCCGAGTGGTAGTAGGCGCGCGCCAGCAGCAGCCGCGGTCCGGTCTGCTCCGGCACCTCCTCGACCAGCGCGCCCAGGACGCGCGCGGCGGCGGTGTAGTCCTTGGCGTCGAAGAACATCCCGGCGCGCTCCCAGCGCTCGGCCGGCGTTCCGTGGTCGTAGTACATGGTGTCCACTCGTGACCTCCTTCGGCGGCGGCAACGGATCGGGTGAGTGGTCTATTCCCATGCTGGTCCGGTCACGCG
This sequence comes from Streptomyces malachitofuscus, assembly GCF_055571035.1. Classification (NCBI taxonomy): domain Bacteria; kingdom Bacillati; phylum Actinomycetota; class Actinomycetes; order Kitasatosporales; family Streptomycetaceae; genus Streptomyces; species Streptomyces malachitofuscus. The sequence continues at coordinate 106,350 of NZ_JBVIGA010000015.1, forward strand.
AACCGGCGTCTGGACGATCTGTCCAGACGCCGGACATGTGGTCTAGGATGAGGGGAGGAGAAGGCGGGAGGTCTGCCCATGACAGCCGAACCGGCCAGGGACGCCGAGCGGGACGCGATCCTCGCCGCGCTGGCGCCGGTCGTCGACGGGATCGCGGCGACGTTCGGACCGGTCTGCGAAGCGGTGCTGCACGACTACCGGCGCCCCGAGCAGTCGGTGGTCGCCGTGGCCGGGTCGGTGACCGGGCGCGCGGTGGGCGGGGCGATGAGCGAGATCGGCATGCGGGCGCTGGCCCGCGGCGACGAGGCGGACGACGAGCTGAACTACGTCACCCGGACCGGGAACGGAACCCTCGTGAAGTCCTCCACCATGGTGCTCCGTGACTCCACGGGAGCGGTGTTCGGCGCCCTGTGCGTCAACGTCGACATCACCGCCGTCGGCCAGGCGCACACCCTGCTCGGCGCGCTCGCCGGCCTCGGCGCGGGACCGGCCGAACCGCCGACGACCACCTTCGGCAACGACATCGACGCCGTGGTCGAGGCGATCGTCGACGCCCACCAGTTGCGGCAGCACCGCGGCTGGGCGCAACTCGACCGCGCGGAACGCCTGCGGCTCTTCCGTGACCTGGACGCCCGCGGGGTCTTCGCCGTACGGCGGGCGGTCGAGCAGGTCGCCGGCCGGCTCGGGATCTCCCGCGCGACCGCCTACAGCTACCTCTCCCAGTCCAGGACGACCACCGACCCGACCCCCGCTGGAGGCACCGCGTGACGACCGCCACCCCGCCGATCACCCTCGACGACGTCCGCTCCGCCGCCGAGCGTCTCAAGGGCGTCGCCCACCGCACGCCCGTCCTGCGCTCCCGCACACTGGACGCGCTCGTCGGCGCCGAGGTCCACCTCAAGTGCGAGAACTTCCAGCGCGTGGGCGCGTTCAAGTTCCGCGGCGCCTACAACGCGGCCTCCCGGCTCACGCCCGAGCAGCTGTCCCGGGGCATCGCCGCCTACTCCTCCGGCAACCACGCCCAGGCGGTCGCCCTGGCCGCACGGGAGCTGGGCACCACCGCCGTCATCGTCATGCCCGAGGACGCCCCGCCGTCGAAGCGGGCGGCCACCGAAGGGTACGGCGCCGAGATCGTCACCTACGACCGGTACACCGGCGACCGGGTCGCCGTCGCCGAGGCACTCGCCGCAGAGCGGGGCCTGACCGTCGTCCCGCCCTACGAGCATCCGCACGTCATGGCCGGGCAGGGCACCGCGGCGCTGGAACTGGTGGAGGAGGCGGGGGAGCTGGGCGTCCTGCTGGCGCCGGTCGGCGGCGGCGGACTGATCGCCGGGAGCGCCACCGCGGTCAAGGGCCTGCACCCGGCCACGCGGGTGATCGGCGTCGAGCCGGAAGCCGGGGACGACACCAAGAGGTCGCTGGAGGCGGGCCGGCGCGTCAGCATCCCGGTCCCGCGCACCATCGCCGACGGCCAGGCCCTGCACACCCCGGGTGAACTGACCTTCTCGGTCAACCGGCGGCTCCTCGACGGAATCGCGCTCGTCGGCGACGGCGAGATCCGGGACGCGATGCGGTTCGCCTTCGAGCGGCTGAAGATCGTCCTGGAGCCGAGCGGGGCCACCCCGCTCGCCGCGCTGCTCACCGGCCGAGTGGCCCCGCTCCGGGGGCGCGTCGGCGTCATCCTGTCCGGCGGCAACGTCGACGCCGCGCGATTCGCCCGGCTCTGCGGGGCGGACGACTGACGGACCCGCAGGGCCGTCACCCGAATGGCGGCCCCGACGGGACGGGCGGACGATGAAGGAGTGGGGCCCGGCCCCCGCCGGTACCGTTCGGGGCAGACGGAGACCGGACCCGGTCGTACGGAGCGACGACCGGAAGGGAGAAGGGGCATGTTCGAGGTCAAGACGCTGGACAAGCCCGACGAGCGACGCGATTTCCCCAGGGGACACCTCGAGGCCGTCCACCTGAGCGGACTGGACTTCGCCGTCGCCACCTTCGAGCCGGGGTGGCGCTGGTCCGAGTCCGTCGGCCCCATCGCGGGGACGGAGAGCTGCCGGATCCACCACAACGGCTACGTGGTCCAGGGGCGCATGCACATTCGCATGGACGACGGCGGCGAGGGCGAGGTCGGCCCCGGTGACGTCTTCGTCTGCCCGCCGGGGCACGACGCGTGGGTCGTCGGCGACGACCAGGTCGTGGTGTACGACTTCGCGGGCGCCATGGCCCAGGACTACGCGAAGGCGGAGTAGCCGGCCGGCTCCCCGGTCACCCGGAGCCGTCCGGCCGGCTGCCGGGTCACCCGGAGTTGTACCCCCAGCGGGCACGACCGTCCTTGCCCATGAAGCACTTGGCGGGACGGCCGTCGGCGGTGATCGCGGTCGCGCCCACGGGTGAGCAGAACTGTCCGAATCCGACACCGGCCTGACCGCCACCGCCGGAGCCCGAACCGCCGGTGGTGCCACCGCTGCCGGAGCCGCCCCCGCTCGACGAGCCCCCGCCGGTGCTCCCTCCCGTGGAGCCGCCCCCGGTGCTCCCGCCGGTGCCACCTCCCGTCGAGCCGCCGCCCGAGGTGCTGTTGTACGAGGGTTTCGGCTTCGGCGCGGGCTTCGGCTTCGGCTTGGGCTTCGGTTCGGGGTCCGGGCTGGGCTCGGTGCACGGCTCGCCGGAGCCGATGAGCCACAGGCGGACCGACTCCGACCCCGAGATCCGGACGCCGGGTTCGGGATGCTGCCGGCACACGGCCCAGTCGGCCGGGTCCTGTTCGCGCAGGAGCTTTCCCGTGTGGGCGTGGAAGGGGAACACGGGGTCCAGGCGAAGGTTCTCGAGCGTCTCCGAGGCGTTGTCGAACCGCGAGCCGACGAGGTCCGGCATGGTCAGCCGACGCGGGCCGAGCAGCCGCGTCGGGCACTCCTCCTGCTCGGGGACGGCGTACAGCGTGAGCGTCCTGCCGGACGGGCGCACGGACAGGTCGGGGGAGGGCGTCTGGAAGCACACCCGCCAGCCCGGTTCGTCGGTCGGCACCGACCGCGGACCGGAGGCGGCGTAGGAGGCCGACACCGTCCTCCAGCCGTCCTCACGGGCCCGCAACACCGCCGTGTCCAGGGCGGACCCCGTGAAGTCGGCGACGACGGCCGCGGACCGCTTGCTGTCGTCCCGGGCCAGAGGCTGCTCCCCGTCGGACCCGGAGCCGGATCCGGAACCCAGGCCGCCCACCACCATCGCCGCCGCGAGCACCGTCACCGCGACCGGGTGCCTCCGCACCCATGTGAACAGCCGTGTACCCCGCCCGGGACGCAGCGGGGAGCCGGGCGGCACCAGTTCCCCCGCCGCCTCGAGGAGTGCGCCCTTCGGGTCGATCTTCGATCCGTGCAGCCTGCGCGGCCTGCCGTCGACGAGGATCTCGACGGCGTCGAGGACCCCGGACGCCCGCCGGAGAAGGTGCAGGGGCCGCGGGACCCGGGTGGCCCGGGGGGAGAGGATGCTGCCGAGCAGGATGAGCCCATGGTCGGTGAGCACGGCGACGCCCCACCCGTCGTGGTACACGGCCCGCACGGTCTCGCCGGACCGGAGCTCCGCCTGCAGCGCCTTCTTGTGCCCCTCCGGGACGGTGATGGTTTCACCTGCGGCGATGACGGCGGCAAGAGGGTCTGGGGTCAGTGGATCGGGCATCGGTTCCCTCGTGCTGTGCGGCCGTCGGTGTCGGACATGGCGGGATGTTAGCCGATCGTCGATCTTCCTCGACACGGGCCTGACACGAGTAATCGGGGAGTGCTCCCCGTTTGCGTGGTAGCGTCGGCCCGTAGAAGCGGGGACAGGTCCCCGCTGGGGAGGAGGGGTCGGTGTGTCCGATACGGCACTGGTGCTGGGCGGCGGCGGGCTGACCGCGTACGCCTGGGAGGCCGGCGTACTGGCGGGGCTGGCGAAGGCAGGCGTGGACGTCGGCGACGCCGAGGTGCTGGCCGGCACCTCGGCGGGTGCACTGCTCGCGCTGGAGCTGGCGACGGGGGCGGCGCCGGCCGACCTGTACGAGGAGCAGGTCGGCGGCAAGCGGGTCATGCCGGACGTGCGCTTCACCCTCCGCATGACGGTCAAGTACCTCTGGGCGGCCCTCGGTTCACGGGACCCGGAGGCGGTGGTCCAGCGGCTGGGCAGACTCGCGCTGTCGGTGCGCGGAAAGTCGGCAACCGATGTGTTCGAGGCGCTGGAACCCCAACTGCCGGTGCGGGAATGGCCGGAGCGGACGCTGCGGTTCTTCGCCACCGACGCGTACACCGGGCGGACCGAGGGGTTCGGCGCCGACAGCGGCGTCGAACTGCTGCGGGCCGTGGCGGCCACCTGCGCGCTGCCGCCGGTGTTCCCGCCGATCCCGGTGGGGGAGGGGCGCTGGATGGACGGAGGCGTGCGGTCCACGACCAACGCGGACCTGGTGGACGACTGCCGGAGGGTCGTCGTCCTGGCACCGATTCCCAAGGGGCCGGGAGCGAGCCCCAGCGCCGTCGGCCAGGTGGCCGCACTGCGGGCGGGCGGTGCCCGCGCCACCTTGCTGACGCCCGACCGCCAGGCCCGACGGGCCTTCGGCCGCAACGCCCTGGACGCCTCCCGCGTTCCGGGCGCGGCCCGGGCGGGACTGCGGCAGGGGGCCGAATACGCCGATCAGGTCCGGGCCGTCTGGCACGGCTGAACGGCGGCACCCGGGCCGGCGGCCGGGTCACACCGGCAGCAGCCGTCCCACCAGCGCGTTCAACTGCCCTACGGTGCGGCACTCGTGCATCTCCAGCAGCTGCGCGTACTCGGGTGCCGCGGAGTCGCCCGTGCCCCAGAGGGAACGCGGCTCGGGGTTCAGCCAGTGCACGCGCCGGGCGCGCCGGACCAGCTCCCGCACGGCCGCCAGGTTCGGATCGCCCATGTTGGTGCGGGCGTCGCCGAGAACGAACACCGTGGTCCGGGAGCCCACGGCGTCGGCGTACCGCTCGGTGAACTCGCCCAGCGCCATGCCGTAGTCGCTGCTGCCGTGCCAGCCGGTGAGAGTCGCCTCGGAGCGGATGCGGGCGCCCAGGCCCTCCGCGTCGGCCGCGCCGTGCTCGAGCAGCCCCGTCACCTCGTCGATCCGGTTGACGAAGGCGAACACCCGCACCTTGCTGAACTGGTCGTGCAGCGCCTGCACCAGCAGCATCGTGAAGTCGGAGAACCCGGACACCGAGCCCGACACGTCGCACAGCAGCACCAGTTCGGGCCGTGCGGGCCGGCGCCGGCGCAGCACGGGCCGCATCGGCACCCCGCCGGTCGACAGTGAGCCGCGCAGGGTGCGGCGCAGATCGATCGTGCCCCGCGCTGCCCTGCGGCGGCGGGCGGCCAGCCTGGTCGCCAGCTTCCGGGCCAACGGCTGCACCGTCCGCCGCAGTTCCGCCAGCCGGTCCTTCCCGGCGAACAGGAAGTCGACCCGGTCGGCCGTCGGCGCCACCGCACGCCGGGCGACCTCGTCACGGCCCCGCCGTTCCGCCACGCGGCGCCGTGCCTCCACGGCCACCATCCGGCGGAACTCCTCGATGCGCCGCCGGATCTCGTCCTCCAGGAACCGGTCGGCGAAACCTCCGCCGCCGTCCCTCCCGCGCACCTCGTCCCGCACCCGCGCCAGCAGCGTCTGCGGACGGATCCGGTCCAGGGCCTGGTACGACGACCAGCCGTCCGAGCCCGGTGAACTGCCGTATCCGCCGAAGCCGTCGACCGCCTCCACCGCCAGCCGTCCCAGCCGTGCGGTGTCGTCGTCGGCGAGCGCGGCCGCCAGCCGCTCCCGCAGGTCGTCCCGGTCCCCGGACCCGCCCTGAGGGGCGCCGACCCGGCGGGGGAAGTACAGGTCGAAGACCGCGTCGAACACCGGGCGTTGTGCGGTGCCGTGCAGCACGGTGGCCGCCAGGCCCTCGCGGAGCAGGTCCCGGTCGGCGAGTCCGAGCGCCTCCACCGCCCGGGCGGCGTCCACGGTCTCGCCCGTGCCGATGCGCACGCCGTGGGAGCGGAGCGCGTCCACGAGCCCGGCCAGCCGGGCGGCGAGGTCCTGGTCCGCCACGGCGTTCACACGGCGTCCAGGTCGAGCTTGGCCGCCGCCTTCTGGATGTCGTCCCGGTGCTTGAGGATCACGCCGAGACTGTCGCGCACGACCGTCTCGTCCAGGGTGCCGGCGCCCAGCGCCAGCAGGGTGCGGGCCCAGTCGATGGTCTCGGCCACCGACGGCACCTTGCGCAGATCCATCGCACGCAGGGCCCCCACGACCCGGACGACGGACTCGGCCAGCGCGGTGTCGATCCCCGGCACCTTCAGCCGGACGATCCGCCGCTCCAGCTCCGCGTCGGGAAAACCGATGTGCAGGAACAGGCAGCGGCGGCGCAGCGCCTCGGACAGCTCCCGGGTCGCGTTCGAGGTGAGCACCACGAACGGACGGCGGGTCGCGGTGACGGTGCCCAGCTCGGGAACGGTCACCTGGAAGTCGCTGAGGACCTCGAGGAGCAGACCCTCGACCTCCACGTCCGCCTTGTCGGTCTCGTCGATCAGCAGCACCTTGGGGTCGTCGCCGCGGATGGCCGTCAGCAGGGGGCGGGGCAGCAGGAACTCCTCGCTGAAGATGTCCGTGCGCGCCTCGTCCCAGCTCTCGTCGCGGCCGGCGCTGATCCGCAGCAGCTGCTTGGCGTGGTTCCACTCGTACAGGGCTCGCGACTCGTCGACTCCCTCGTAGCACTGGAGCCGGACCAGCCGGGCCCCGGCGACCTTCGCGACGGCCTTGGCGAGCTCGGTCTTGCCGACCCCGGCAGGGCCCTCCACCAGCAGTGGCTTGCCGAGCCGGTCGGCGAGGAAGACGGTCGTGGCGACCGCGGGCGACGCGAGATAGCCGGTCTCGGCGAGGCGCGCGGAGACGTCGTCGACGGAAGTGAACAACAGGGCCTCCGGCTGAGCACGGGGAACGACGGTGTCCGGACACCTTCGCAGTGTCCGGACACTATCCAAGCGCTTGCTCATCGTTCTGTCACGCGGTCGCGGCCACCGCCCGCACCGCCGGCGTGCGCAGCACGCGCCGGGCCGTGAACAGGCTCGTGCCCAGGGTCGCCGCCGCGCCGACCGCGGCGACGGCCACCCACATGCCCGCCAGTTGCCCCGGCAGCACCGCGTCACTGCGGACCACGGTGAACGGCACGATCCCGGCCAGCGCCGCCAGCGTGCCGAACAGCAGCCCGACGACCGTGAGGACCAGCCCCTCGACGCCCACCACGCCCAGCACCTGCCCGGGCGTCGCCCCGGCGAGGCGCTGCTGCCCGAACTCCCGGCCCCGGTAGGTGGTCGCTGCGTACAGCGAATTGACCAGCATCACGCAGACGAAGACCACGATGATGCCGACCACCGTGTGGTTGAGGGTCTCCAGGTTCTTGGCGTCGACGGACTTCACCCGGCCCGAGGCCGCCACCGCGTCGCTCTCCACCGCCTGCATGGTGAGCGTGGCCGTGGACACCGCCGTGAACAGGATCAGCGCCATCAGAATCCCGGACAGTTCACCGGCCCGCCGCCGCAGGTTCCGCACCGCGAGCCAGCCGCTCGCCCCGCCGAACGCCAGCCGGCCGAGCACGCCCGTCAGCAGCCGCGGCGCCATCAGCGCGAACCCCACCGACAGCAGGATCGCCCCCTGCGCCGGGAACGCCATCAGCATCTCGTCCGACGCGGACAAGGCGAACGTGGACGCCGCCGCCACCGCACCGGCCGCCAGCGCCGCCCAGGCGAACACCGGCCGCCGCCGCACGGTGCGTCGCCGCCCCCGCGTGACCCGCCGCATCGCGAGCAGCGCCGCGCCCGCCGAAGCGACCAGGGTGACGCCGGCACCGGACGACAGCGCCACCGCCCCGAAGGAGTGGTCCACGGACCCGGCAACCTGCCCCGTGTCCTGGAACAGCTCCACCAGCAGCCGCCCGCCCAGCACCGCCGGCAGGACCGCCGCTGCCGTACCCGCCACGGCCACGGCCACGGCCTCGCCCACCACCATCCGCCGCAGCTGCCCGGGCGTCGCCCCCGAGCAGCGCAGCAGCTCCAGTTCGGCCGCCCGCTGCCGCACGTTGACCGTCAGCGCGGAGGCGACGGCGAAGAACACCAGCAGCGTGCCGTACCCGCCGACCACCCCGGCCGCCGTCCGCAGCGTCTCCGAGCTGACCGCGTCGACGCCCGGCGCGCCGGCGGTGTCGTACATCGAATGGAACGCCATGACGATCGCCGCGCCCAGAAACGCCGACAGCAGCGTCGCGAGGAACCGTCCGGGCCGCTGCCGGACCGACCGCAGAGCCAGTACGAGCATCGCTCACACCCCCACCGGCGCGTCGTCGCCCAGATGCGCCAGCCGCTCCGCGACCGCGTCGGCCGTCGGGGTGTCCATCCGCCCGGCAAGCCTGCCGTCCGCGAGGAACAGCACACTGTCCGCCCAGGAGGCCGCGACCGGGTCGTGCGTCACCATCACCACGGTCCGTCCGTGCACCCGCACCGCCTGCTGGAGCAGCGTCAGCACCTCCCGCGCGCTGCGCGTGTCCAGCGCACCGGTCGGCTCGTCCGCGAAGATCACCCGTGGTTCGGTGACCAGCGCCCGGGCGATCGCCACCCGCTGCCGCTGACCGCCGGACAGCTCGTCGGGCCGGTGCCCGAGCCGGTCGCCCAGACCGACGGCGGTGAGGATCTCCCGGACCCGACGCCGGTCCACCCGCCTGCCGGCCAGCTTCAGCGGCAGCACGGTGTTCTGCGCCACGGTCAGCGTCTCCAGCAGGTTGTACTGCTGGAAGACGAACCCGATCCGTCCGCGCCGGAACTTCGTCAGCTCCGCCTCGCCGCCCCCCGTCAGCTCCGTCCCGTCGACCCGCACGATGCCGCTGTCCGGCCGGTCCAGGCCCGCCGCGCACTGCAGCAGCGTCGACTTGCCCGAGCCGGACGGCCCCATCACGGCGGTGAACGTGCCCCGCGCCAGACCGAGCGTCACCCCGTCGAGGGCGGTCACGGCACTGTCCGCGGTGCCGTAGGACTTGGTGACCTTCACCAGCCGCAGCGCCTCGGCGGCGGGCTCCGTGGCGCGGTCGGGTCGTGCCCCGTTGCGAAACATCGTCATCTCCTCCGTCCGGCACGCCCTGTGCCCACCGAAGACGCTACGGAGGAGAAGGCCGCACCACACGGGGCGCAGAACCCGTATCGCCGGGTGCACTCAACGACACCCCGCGCGGGGGCTCACCCGACCAGCACGACGTCCAGCGCGCGCGGCCCGTGGACGCCCTCCACCCGGTCGAGCTCGATGTCGCTGGTCGCCGAAGGACCGGAGATCCAGGTGAGCGGGCGGGCCGGATCGAGGCGTCCGAGGGCCTGCGGGACGGAGGAGACGACCTGGTCCGGGACCCGGACCACACAGATGTGGTGGTCGGGGACCAGGGTGATGCGCCGTCGGCCCTGGTCGGGGGAGCCGTCCAGCACGATCGTGCCCGTCTCGGCCACGGCCACCGCGCAGGCGGTCACCACACTGTCCACCCGGTCCAGCTCGTGCGGGGTGCTCTCCGCCCGGTCGGCCACCCGGGTCACGTCCGCCGACGCGAGCCACGCCGCGTCGAGGCCGGCAGGCACGAGCACCGACGACGCGCCGCGCGAGGCGAGCAGCCCGGCGACGACACCGGCCAGCCCCGCCGCGTCGGTGCGGTGCACGACCGCGCGGTAGTCGGCCAGATTCTCGGCGAGCAGGTCGACCGTCTCCTCGGGCGTACGCTCGCCGTGCACGCGCAGATAGTCCCGGGTCACCGCCCGCTCGTACGGCGTGTCGTCCCTCGGCACGTCGGCGAGGGCCCGCCGCACCCGGCCCAGGATCCGTTCCCTGCTGCTCACGCGGCACCGCCCTTTCCGCTCTGCGTACGCTTCCACCAGTCCCGGAACGGCTCCGCCGGCACCGGCGGCAGGTCCCGGGTGCCGCTCCACGCCCGGCCCGGGCCCGGCAGGGTGCGCGGATGCAGACGCCGGGTGCGCGAGGCGAGGCGCTGGCCCGCCCGCAGGGCTCCGGGACGGGTGAGCGCCCAGCGCGCGGCGCGCATCGCGGCCCGCTCGGCGGCATGCCCCTTCGCGGGTTGCAGCACCACCTTGTTGCCCGCCCGCGTCACCGGGCCGCCCTCCACCACCCGCTCCCGCAGATGCACCAGCACCTCGGGGATGTCGATGGCGACCGGGCACACCTCGTAGCAGGCCCCGCACAGCGACGAGGCGTACGGCAGGGACGCGTCGACCGCGCTGCCCGTGCCCCGCAGCTGGGGACTGAGGATCGCGCCGATCGGCCCGGGGTAGACCGAGCCGTACGCGTGCCCGCCGGCCCGCTCGTAGACCGGGCACACGTTGAGGCACGCCGAGCAGCGGATGCAGCGCAGCGCCTGCCGGCCCACCTCGTCGGCGAGGGTGTCGGTGCGGCCGTTGTCCAGCAGCACCAGGTGGAAGGTGCTCGGCCCGTCCTCCTCCGTCGTGCCGGTCCAGGTGCTGGTGTACGGGTTCATCCGCTCGGCGGTCGAGGAGCGGGGCAGGGTCTGCAGGAACACCTCCAGGTCCTGCCAGGTCGGCACGATCTTCTCGATGCCGACGACCGAGATCAGCGTCTCGGGGAGGGTCAGGCACATCCGCCCGTTTCCCTCGGACTCCACCACCACCAGCGTGCCGGTGTCCGCGACCATGAAGTTGGCTCCGGAGACGCCCACCTTGGCGCGCAGGAACTTCTCCCGCAGATGCAGCCGTGCGGCCTCCGCCAGTTCGGCGGGCGTGTCCGTGAGCCCGTCGGGGGCGGGGCGGCCCCACTCGCCCATCTCGCGGGCGAAGATCTCCCGGATCTCCCCGCGGTTGCGGTGGATCGCCGGCACCAGGATGTGCGAGGGCCGGTCCTCGCCCAACTGCACGATCAGCTCGGCCAGGTCGGTCTCGTAGGCGCGGATGCCCTCGGCCTCCAGGGCCTCGTTGAGCCCGATCTCCTGGGTGGCCATCGACTTGACCTTGACGACCTCCGACTCACCGGTCTCCTTGACCAGCCGGGCGACGATCCGGTTGGCCTCGCCGGCGTCGGCGGCCCAGTGCACGGTGCCGCCCGCGGCCGTCACCGACTCCTCCAACTGCTCGAGATAGCGGTCGAGATGACGGAGCGTGTGGTCCTTGATCCGCTTCCCGGCCTCCCGCAGCTCGGCCCAGTCGGTCACCTCCGCCACGGCCTTCGCGCGCTTGGCCCGGATGGTGTGCGTGGCATGCCGCAGGTTGCCGCGCAGGGTGGTGTCGCGCACGGCGTCCCGGGCGGCCTCCGGAAACGCCGGCATCCCGACGAACGTCCCGCTCATACGACCGGTTCCTCCTCCGTGTTCGCCAGGATCTCCGCGATGTGCACCGGCCGCATGCCGGTGCGCAGCCTCGTCATCGTTCCGCCGATGTGCATCAGACAGGAGTTGTCCGCCGCGCACAGCACCCCCGCGCCCGTCGACTCGGCGTTGCGCACCTTGTCGGCGCCCATCGCCGCCGAGACGTCGGAGTTCTTCAGCGCGAAGGTGCCGCCGAACCCGCAGCACTCCTCGGCGCCCGGCAACTCGACCAGCTCCAGCCCCTTCACCGCCCGCAGCAACCGCAGCGGCCGCTCGCCCAGGCCGAGTCCGCGCAGCCCGTGACAGGTCGGGTGGTAGGTCACCTTGTGCGGGTAGTACGCCCCGACGTCCGTCACCCCCAGGACATCCACCAGGAACTCCGTGAGCTCGTACGTCGTCGGCACGACCGGCGCCAGCATCGCCGCGAGGGTGTCCCCGCGCCCCTCGGCCCGGGCCCGCTCACCCATCCTGGGATACAGCTCCCGCACCATCGCCCCGCACGACCCGGACGGCGTCACGATCGCCTCGTAGTCCCGGAAGACCTCGGCGAAGTGCCGGGCCAGCGGCTCCGTCTCGTGCCGGTATCCGGTGTTGTAGTGCGCCTGACCGCAACAGGTCTGCGCCATCGGGAAGTCGACGTCGACGCCCAGCCGGGTCAGGAGTCTCACCACGGCGCGCCCGGTGTCCGGAAAGAGCGTGTCGTTGACGCAGGTCAGGAACAGAGCGACACGCATCGCGGCTCCTCATGGACTGGATCATCGGGTGAATGCAGGGTAGTGCGGGAGCGGGAGGCCGGGGGAGACCCGGGTCAGTCCCGGGCGAGCCGGTCCTGCGCCGCCAGCCAGCGCTGTGTGCCGCCGCGCGGTGCGTACCGCGTCAGTGGCTGGGTACGGGTGAGCAGCCGCCGTATTCCGGTGAGGTCACCGCCCGGCCCGTGCGCACGGGACTGCGTCAGCACATTGCCCAGCGCCGCCGCCTCCGCCGGCCCGGCGACCACCGGCAGCCCGCAGGCGTCGGCGGTCAGCCGGCACAGCAGCGCGTTCCGGGCGCCGCCGCCCACGATGTGCACGACATCGACATGCCGCCCGGCGAGCCGCTGCGCGTCCTCGACGGCCTTGCGGTGCGCCAGGGCCAGCGAGTCCAGGATGCAGCGCGTGACCTCGGCGGGCGAGACCGGCACCGGCTGCTCCGAGGCCCGGCAGGCCTCGGCGATCCGCTCGGGCATCCGCCCCGGCGCGAGAAACGCCGTGTCCCCGGCGTCCACCACCGACCGCAGCGCCGGCACCTCGGCCGCCTCCCGCAGCAACGCACCCAGATCCGGCTCGCCCCAGGCCCGTACACACTCCTGGAGCAGCCACAGGCCCATGATGTTGCGCAGATGGCGGACCGTGCCGTCCAGGCCCAGCTCATTGGTGAAGTTGGCGGCCCGGCTCTCCTCGGTGAGCACCGGGGCGTCCAGCTCCAGTCCGGCCAGCGACCAGGTGCCGGTGCAGATGTACGCGAACCGCTCACCGTCCGCCGCCGGTACCGCGGCCACCGCGGAGGCCGTGTCGTGCGAGCCGACCGCCGTCACCGGGACCGGTCCGGTCAGCCCGGTCTCCTCCAGCACCCCGGGCCGCAGCGTACCGGCCGGATCACCCGGCAGGCGCAGCGGCGCGAACAGCCCGAGGTCGATGCCCAGCCGGTCCGCGACTCCGTGCGCCCAGTCGCGGGTGCGCGGGTCGATCAGCTGGGTGGTGGAGGCGTTGGTCAGCTCCGTTCCCTGCTCACCGGTGAGCCAGTACGTCAGCAGGTCCGGAATCAGCAACAGCCGCTCGGCACGCGCCAGTTGCGCCGAGCCACGAGCGGCGGCGAGTTGGTAGAGGGTGTTGAACGGCGCGTACTGCAGTCCGGTCGCCGCGTACAGCTCGTCGGCGGGCACCGTCGCCCACACCTGCTCCGCTATCCCTTCGGTGCGGCCGTCGCGGTAGTGCACGGGGTTGCCGAGCAGCGCCCCGTCCGCGTCCAGCAGCCCGTAGTCCACGGCCCAGCTGTCGATGCCGACGGAGTCGACCGGGCCGGCCGCCCGCAGACCCTCGAGCACCCCGGCGTACAGCCCGAGGATGTCCCAGCGCAAACCCTCGGGCACCCGCACCGGCCGGTTGGGGAAGCGGTGGGCCTCGGTCAGCTCCAGGCTGTCGGGGCCCACGCGGCCGACCATGACGCGCCCGCTGGACGCGCCGAGGTCGACCGCGGCGTACGACTTCACGGTGCCGCTCATCGCAGGAACGCGGCGGCGACGCCGGCGTCGACGGGGACGTGCAGTCCGGTGGTGTGGGAGAGGTCGCCGCCGGTCAGCGCGAACACGGCGTTCGCCACGTGCTCGGGCAGCACCTCCCGCTTGAGCAGCGTCCGCTGCGCGTAGAACTCGCCCAGCTTCTCCTCCGGCACCCCGTACACGGCGGCGCGCCGGGCGCCCCAGCCGCCGGCGAAGATCCCGGAGCCGCGTACCACACCGTCCGGGTTGACGCCGTTGACCCGGATCCCGTGCTCGCCCAGCTCGGCCGCCAGCAGCCGCACCTGGTGGGCCTGGTCGGCCTTGGTGGCGGAGTAGGCGATGTTGTTGGGGCCGGCGAACACGGCGTTCTTCGACGCGATGTAGACGATGTCCCCGCCCAGCTCCTGCGCGGTCATCACCCGCGCCGCCTCCCGCGAGACGAGGAAGGAGCCACGGGCCATGATGTCGTGCTGGAGGTCCCAGTCCTCGGCGGACGTCTCGAGGAGCGGCTTGGAGACCGAGATCCCGGCGTTGTTCACCACCAGGTCGACCCCGCCGAAGGCGAGCACGGCCGCCTTGAAGGCACCGGCGATCTGCTCCTCGGACGTCACGTCGACGGTCACGGCGACGGCCTTGTCGGACCCGCCCAGCTCCTCGGCGACCGCGACGGCGTTCTCACCGTTCAGGTCCGCCACGACGACACACGCACCCTCGGCCACCAGCCGCCGCGCGATCGCCTTCCCGATCCCGCTGCCCGCACCGGTCACCAGCGCCACCCGCGCGGCGAGCGGCTTCGGCTCGGGCATCCGCCGGAGCTTGGCCTCCTCCAGCGCCCAGTACTCGATGCGGAACTTCTCCGACTCCTCGATCGGCGCGTACGTGGACACCGCCTCGGCCCCGCGCATCACGTTGATCGCGTTGAGGTAGAACTCACCGGCCACCCGCGCGGTCTGCTTGTCCTTGCCGAAGCTGAACATGCCCACGCCGGGCACCAGCACGATCGCCGGGTCGGCTCCACGCAGGGCGGGGGAGTCGTCGTCCGCGTGCCGCGCGTAGTAGGCGGCGTACTCCTCGCGGTAGGCCGCGTGCAGTTCCTTCAGCCGGGCGACGGCCTCGTCGAGCGGCGCGGACGCCGGCAGGTCCAGGACGAGCGGCCGCACCTTGGTGCGCAGGAAGTGGTCCGGGCAGGAGGTCCCCAGCGCGGCCAGCCGCGGATGCTCGGCCCGGGCAAGGAAGTCCAGTACGGCGTCGGAGTCGTCGAAGTGCCCCACCTGCGCCCGGTCCTGCGAGGCCACGGCCCGCACGTACGGCGCCAGCGCGGCGGCCCGCTCCCGCCTCTCCGCCCCGGGCAGCGCCTCGTACCCCTCGATCACGGGCCCGAAGGGCTCCGGCCGGCCCCGCTCGGCGAGGAACGCCTCAGCGGTGCGGATGATGTGCAGCGAGTTCCGCTCGCACTCCTCGGAGGTGTCACCCCACGCGGTGATCCCGTGCCCCCCGAGCACACACCCGACGGCCTGGGGGTGGGCCTCCTTCACGGCGGCGATGTCCAGCCCGAGCTGGAACCCCGGCCGCCGCCACGGCACCCACACCACGGTGTCGCCGAAGCACTCGGCGGTCAGCTTCTCCCCGTCGGCGGCGCAGGCGAGCGCGATCCCGGAGTCGGGATGCAGATGGTCCACGTGCGCGGCGTCGACGAGCCCGTGCATCGCGGTGTCGATCGAGGGTGCGGCGCCCCCCTTGCCGTGCAGGCAGTAGTCGAACGCCGCGACCATCTCGTCCTCGCGCTCGACGCCCGGGTACACGTCGGCCAGGGCCCGCAGCCGGTCCAGCCGCAGCACGGCCAGCCCCGCCTCCGTCAGCGTCCCGAGGTCCCCTCCGGACCCCTTGACCCACATCAGCTCGACATCACCACCGGTGACCGGGTCGGTCGCGAGACCTTTCGCGGAGGCGTTGCCACCGGCGTAGTTGGTGTTACGGGGGTCGGCACCGAGCCGGTGCGACCGGGAGAGCAGAGCGGCGGCTGCGGGATGGGTGGACATCAACGGTCAATCCTTTGCGAACGAGGGGATGTGCAGCGCCCCTTCAGGGGCGCGGGGAGCTGCGCGGTCAACCACGACGGACCCGCAGCCTGCGAAGAACAGAAACCCGGCAGACGCCTACGCGCCCCACCCCGCCTGCTCACCACCGACCCGCTCGGCAACGATCTTCTCGCCCCACCCGGACCGCCGATAGGCAGAAACAGGCTCGGGGTCCAACCCCATTTCCTCCCGCACCTCACGAAGCAGCGGACGCACGTCCGTGTTGTACGCGTCCATCAACACGGCGTTGGCCTCGAGGACATCCCCCGCCCGCTGAGCGTCGGCCAACGCCGACCGGTCAACGAGCAGCGCCTTCGCCGTGGCCTCCTGCACGTTCATGACGGAACGGATGATCGCCGGGATCTTCGCCTCGATGTTGTGGCACTGGTCCAGCATGAACGCCACCTCGGACGTGAGCCCGCCCCCGCGCACCACCTCGTACATGATCCGGAACAGCTGGAACGGATCCGCGGCCCCGACCATCAGGTCGTCGTCCGCGTAGAACCGCGAGTTGAAGTCGAACCCGCCGAGCCTGCCCTCGCGCAACAGCGTGGCGACGATGAACTCGATGTTGGTGCCCGGCGCATGGTGCCCGGTGTCGACCACGACCCGGGCCTTCTCGCCGAGCTTCAGACAGTGCGCGTACGCCGTCCCCCAGTCCGGCACGTCCATGGTGTAGAACGCCGGCTCGAAGAGCTTGTACTCCAGCAGCATCCGCTGCCCCTCACCGAGCCGCCCGTACACCTCGGCGAGGCCCTCGGCGAGCCGGTCCTGGCGGGCGCGCACATCGTCCTGTCCGGGATAGTTCGTCCCGTCGGCGAACCACAGTTTCAGGTCCCTGGAGCCGGTCGCGTCCATGATGTCGACGCACTCCAGCAGATGGTCCACGGCCTTCCTGCGCACCGCGGCGTCCGGGTGGCAGACGGAGCCCAGCCGGTAGTCGTCGTCCTGGAAGGTGTTGGAGTTGATCGCGCCGATCCTCACCCCGCGGTCCTCGGCGTACTGGGCCAGCGCCGCGTAGTCCTCGACCCGGTCCCAGGGGATGTGCAGCGCCACGGTCGGCGCGACCCCCGTGAACTCGTGCACCTTGGCCGCGTCGTCCAGCTTCTCCTGCGGAGTGCGGGGGACGCCCTGTTGCGCGAACACCTTGAAGCGGGTCCCCGAGTTCCCGTACGCCCACGACGGCGTCTCGACTGCCTGTGTCTTGAGAGCGGCCTTCGCCGCGGCGAGCTCGGTCACGTCAGGGCTCCTGTGACATCGGGTCGTAACGACCACTGAGTGAAACGATTCAGGACGCGAAGCTATGGCGCCCCCGCAGGGGTGTCAACCCCTCCCGCGCGGACCGGGCTCCGTGACAGCGGCCTGCACCCGCAGCTGTCGAAAGTTTTTCGACCGGGACCCATTGACGTGACATGCGTCGCGCGCCTAACGTCCCGGCAATCCAGTTGAAACCTTTCACGACGTCGCGAGGGCCGACCCGCCGGCGTCGTCGAGGAGCCCTCATGACCCACCCGTCCGACACGGGTCCGGCCCCGGTTCTCGCGCTCAAGGACATCTCCAAGTCCTTCGGCGCGGTGCGTGCGCTGCGGGACGTCTCCCTGGAGCTGTACCCCGGGGAGGTGCACGCCCTCGCCGGCGAGAACGGAGCCGGCAAGTCGACCCTCATCAAGACGCTCGCCGGAGTGCACCGGCCGGACGCCGGCCAGGTGCTGCTCGACGGCGCGCCGGTCGTCTTCCACGGCCCCGGCGACGCCCGCGACGCCGGCATCGCCGTGATCTACCAGGAGCCCACGCTCTTCCCCGACCTGTCGATCGCCGAGAACATCTTCATGGGCCGGCAGCCCCGGCGCGCCCTCGGCCGGATCGACCACCGGGCCACCTATGACGCGACCGCCGCCCTCATGAGGCGGCTGGGTGTCGCACTCGACCCGGACCGCCCGGCCCGCGGTCTGTCCATCGCCGACCAGCAGATCGTCGAGATCGCCAAGGCGCTCTCCTTCGACGCCCGCGTTCTGATCATGGACGAGCCCACCGCCGCCCTCACCGGCAGCGAGGTCGCCCGTCTCTTCGGCGTCGTACGCACCCTGCGCGAACAGGGCGCCGCGGTGCTCTTCATCTCCCACCGCCTGGAGGAGATCTTCGAGATCTGCGGCCGGGTCACCACCCTGCGCGACGGCGCCTGGATCTCCAGCGAGCCGCTGGACGGCATGACCGAGGACGACCTGGTCCGCCGCATGGTGGGCCGCGACCTCGACGAGCTCTACCCCAAGCAGGACGTGAAGCCGGGCGGGATCGCCCTGAGCGTGCGCCGGCTGACCCGCGAGGGCGTGTTCACCGACGTCTCCTTCGACGTACGGCGCGGCGAGATCGTCGGCCTGGCCGGACTGGTCGGGGCCGGTCGCACCGAGGTCGCCCGCGCGGTGTTCGGCGTCGACCGCTGGGACGCCGGGGAGGTCGAGGTCGAGGGGCGGAAGCTGGCCAACGGCGCCCCGTCCACCGCCATGGCCGCCGGGCTCGCCCTGGTTCCCGAGGACCGGCGTGCCCAGGGCCTGGTGATGGACATGTCCATCGAACGCAACATCGGCCTCACCGGACTCCGTACCACCAGGAGGGGCGGCCTGATGGACCGTGGTGCCGAACGCAGCCGCTCGCTCGACTGGGCGGTCAGGCTCCAGGTCAAGTACGCCCGCATCGCCGACACGGTGAACACCCTGTCCGGCGGCAACCAGCAGAAGGTCGTCCTCGCCAAGTGGCTCGCCACCGGCCCGAAGGTGCTGATCGTCGACGAGCCCACCCGCGGCATCGACGTCGGCACCAAGGCCGAGGTGCACCGGCTGCTGTCGCAGCTCGCGGCCGACGGTGTGGCCGTCCTGATGATCTCCTCCGACCTGCCCGAGATCCTCGGCATGGCCGACCGCGTGCTGGTGATGCACGAGGGCCGGCTCACCGCCGAGATCCCCCGCACCGACGCCACCGAGGAAACCGTGATGGCCGCAGCCACGGGGAGGACAGCCGCATGACGGTGCTCAGCCCCGACCCCACCCCCGTCGCCGAGGTGCCCGAGGCGGGCGCCACCCGGCTAGTCGACCGTGTCTTCAAGATGCGCGAACTGGCCATTCTGGTCGTCTTCCTGGTGATGATCGCCGTCACCCAGGCCGGCAACAGCGAGTTCCTGTCCGAACAGGGCATCAAGGACCTGCTGCTGAACGCGACCATCCTGGTGCTGGTCGCCACCGGCCAGTCCCTGGTCGTCATCACCCGCAACGTCGACCTGTCCGTCGGCTCCACGCTCGGCATCAGCGCCTTCGCCGCCGGCATCTACCTGCAGGGCGGCGGCAACCCGGTCCTCGCCCTCGCCCTCGCCGTCCTGCTCGGCATCGGCTTCGGCCTGCTCAACGGACTGCTCGTCAGCCTCGGTCAGGTGCCCGCCCTCGTCGTCACCCTCGGCACCCTCTACATCATCCGCGGCATCGACTCCATCTGGGTCGGCTCCCGCCAGATCACCGCCGCCGATCTGCCCGGAGGGTTCGTCGACTTCGGCTCCGGCGGCATCTCCGCGGTACCGTACCTGGCGCTCATCGCCCTCGTGGTGCTCGTGGCGACGGCGTACTACCTCAAGCACTTCGGCAGCGGACGCGAGCTGTACGCGCTCGGCTCCAACCCGGAGGCCGCCCGGCTCGCCGGCATCCCCGTACGCAAGCGGATCCTCGCCGCGTACACCTTCTGCGGAGCCCTCGCCGGTCTCGCCGGTGCCCTGTACCTGGCCCGGTTCGGCAACGTCGACTCCGGCACCGGCACCGGCTACGAACTCACCGTCGTCAGCGCGGTCGTGGTCGGCGGCGTCGTCTTCACCGGCGGCTCCGGCAGCGTCTACGGCGCGGCACTCGGCGCGCTGCTGCTCACCTCCGTCAACAGCGTGCTGCCCGCACTCGGCGTCAGCTCCGTGTGGGTGCTCGCCATCAACGGCATCCTGCTCATCCTCGCCATCGCGGTCGACCGGATCGTCGCGCTGCGCGTGGCCTCCGCCCTGAAGAAGAGGAACGCCCGCCATGCCTGAGTCCCTGACGCGCGCCGTCCGCTGGGACACGGTCGTCGGCGCCCTGCTCGTCCTGGTCCTGCTGCTGTCGTTCACCACCGTGGACGGCTTCGGCAACGCGCTCAACCTGTCGTTCCTCATCGGCAACACCCTGCCGATCGCACTGATCGCCCTGCCCATGACCCTGCTGGTGGTCTCCGGCGAGATCGACCTGTCCGTGGCCTCCACGGCCGGACTCTCCGGCGCGGTGATGGGCGCCCTGTGGAACCAGGGCATGACCATCGAGACGATCATCCCGGTCTGCCTGCTCATCGGCGTCGTCTGCGGCCTGATCAACGGCCTGCTGGTGACCCGGCTGGGACTGCCCTCCCTCGCCGTCACCATCGGCACGCTGGCCGCCTACCGGGGCATCGCGCAGATCGTGCTGGGCTCCGACGCGGTCACCGACTTCCCCGCCCCGTACCTGGACTTCGCCGCCGGACGCATCGGCGACACGTTCGTGCCGTACGCCTTCCTGCCGTTCCTCGTGCTGCTCGCCATCGCCGTCGTCACCCTGCACGCCACCCCGTTCGGGCGGTCGCTGTTCGCGATCGGCGCCGGCGAGGAGGCCGCCCGCTTCGCCGGCATCCGGGTCAGGCGGCAGAAGCTGATCCTGTTCACCCTGACCGGCCTGATGTCGGCCCTCACCGGTGTCTTCTGGGCCCTGCACTACGCCAGCGCGCGTTATGACAACGCCACCGGCCTCGAACTCTCCGTCGTGGCAGCGGTGCTGCTCGGCGGCATCGACTTCGACGGCGGAAAGGGAACGCTGGGCGGTGCGATCGCCGGCGTGTTCCTGCTCGGTGCGCTGCAGAACGTCATGAGCCTGCAGGACGTCTCCGCGCAGTCGCAGATCGTCGTGACGGGTGTGCTGCTGGTCCTGTCCGTGCTGGGCCCCCGCGTCGCCCGGCAGATCGCCGTCGCACGTGCCGGACGCCGGGCCGCCGCACCACCGGCGTCCAAGGCGCCCACTGGCGACTCCCTGAACCCTTCTCACCCCTAAGGAACCCGCCATGCGCAAGGCATCACTCCGCCGCACCTGCGCGGCCCTCGCCGCCGTCACCTCGTTCGCCCTGGCCGCCACCGCCTGCGGCGGCACCACCAAGGAGGACGTCAAGAACGAGGGCGGCGGCGCGGCCGCCTCGGCCGGCAAGGCCGACCCGGACGCGCCCGTCAAGAAGGGCCTGACCGTCGGCTTCCTGCCCAAGCAGGTCAACAACCCCTACTTCACCACCGCCGACAAGGGCGGTGAGAAGGCCGTCAAGGAACTGGGCTCCAGCTACAAGGAGGTCGGCCCCTCCAGCGCCACCGACACCGCCGGACAGGTCTCCTACGTCAACACCCTCACCCAGCAGCAGGTCGACGCCATGGCCGTCTCCGCGCAGGACCCCGGCGCCCTGTGCACCGCGCTCAAGCAGGCCATGAAGAACGGCATCAAGGTCGTCACCTACGACTCCGACACCACCGCCGACTGCCGCAACGCCTTCGTCTCGCAGGCCTCCGCCGAGGACCTGGGCCGCACCGAGGTACAGCTGCTCGCCGAGCAGATCGGCTACAAGGGCGAGATCGCGATCCTGTCCGCCGCGCAGACCGCGACCAACCAGAACACCTGGATCGAGTTCATGAAGGACGAGCTCAAGGATCCCCAGTACAAGGACATCAAGCTGGTCAAGGTCGCCTACGGCAACGACGACGCCCAGCAGTCCTTCCAGCAGACCCAAGGCCTGCTCCAAGAGCACCCGAACCTGAAGGGGATCATCTCCCCGACCACCGTCGGCATCAAGGCCGCGGCCCAGTACCTGTCCGGCTCCAAGTACAAGGGCAAGGTCAAGCTGACCGGCCTCGGCACCCCCAACGACATGCGCAAGTACGTCAAGAACGGCACCGTCGAGGCGTTCGAGCTCTGGAACCCGGCCAAGCTCGGCGAGCTGGCCGCCCGCACCGCGATCGCCCTGTCCTCCGGCCAGATCACCGGCAAGGAGGGCGAGACCTTCACGGCCGGCGCGATGGGCGAGTACACCATCGGCAAGGACGGCGTGATCAACCTCGGCAAGCCCACCGTCTTCAACGCCGAGAACATCGACCAGTTCGACTTCTGATCCCGGCCGGCCCACGAAGGAGCGGTACTCGTGCAACGCGTCTGTTTCCTGCTCAAGGTCCGCCAGGACCGGATCGCCGAGTACCGCGCACGCCATGCCGCCGTGTGGCCCGAGATGTGCGAGGCGCTCTCGGCCACCGGCTGGCACAACTACTCCCTCTTCCTGCGCGACGACGGCCTGCTCGTCGGATACCTGGAGACCGAGGACTTCGAGGCGGCGAAGGCCGGCATGGAGGCCACCGACGTCAACGCCCGCTGGCAGGCCGAGATGTCCCCCTTCTTCGAGTCCCTCGACGGCGCCCGGCCCGACGAGGCGATGAAACCGCTGACCGAGGTCTTCCACCTCGCCTGACGACGGAGCCCGCGATGAGACGACGCACCCTCCTGGCCGGAGCACTCCTCGGCACCGCGGCCACCCCCGCGCTCGCTTCGGGCACCGCCCGGGCCGCCGCACCCGGCCCGTCGGTCACCCGCACCGGCAGCACCACGCTCGACGACCGCGCCCTCTACTTCGTCTCCTACGACGGCCTGGTCAACAACAACGCGTTCCAGAAGAACGGCCTGCTCACCCACCAGGGGCACCAGTACGCCGTCTGGTACACCGCCGACCGGAACGCCGTCGCCGGCCGCCGCGCCCTCGGCGCGGGCTCCTGGGAGAGCGCGCGGCTCGGTCACACCCTGCGCTACGACGATTCCCACAACGTCATCTGCATGGGCGTCTCGAGGACCGACGGCCGGCTGCACTTCGTGATGGACGCCCACAGCGACGGCTTCACCTACGTCAGGTCCGTCGCCGGGCTCCTGGACGATCCGGCGGGCCTGAGCTGGACCGCCGGCCGCTTCGGCGCCTCGCAGTCCACGCTCGACGGCCTCGCCCTCACCTCGCAGTTCACCTACCCGCAGTTCATCGCCACCCCCGAGGGCCGGCTCCAGCTCAGCCACCGGGCAGGCGTCTCCGGCAACGGCCGCAACGCGCTCGCCGAGTACGACGGCAGTCGGTGGACCGCGCTGGGGGAGTGGAGCGCCTCCACCGGCACCTACACCAGCGAGCACGGCTCCTCGACCGCCCGCAACATGTACCTGCACGGCATCGACTACGACCGGGCCGGCCGCCTGCACGCCTTCTTCACCTGGCGCGAGCAGAACGGCGCCGTGATGTGCAGCGGCGGCGGCCTCACCAACCACGACACCGGCTACGTGTACTCCGACGACCGGGGCCGCACCTGGCGCGACGACGCCGGCACCGTCGTCGGCAGGACCGGAACGCGAGACCGGGTCTCCGTCACCGACGCCGGACTCGTGGTCGACCCCCTGAACCCGGACCACTCCCTGATGAACCAGGAGAGCCAGTCCACCGACTCCGCCGGCCGGCCGCACGCGATCATCTCCTACGTCCCCGGCCGCTTCGGCCGGTGCACGACGGACTACGTCGCCGACCGCACCGCGCACGGCCGCGCCTTCCACGTCCGCCGGACCGCCGCCGGCTGGCGGAAGACGGAGATCCCCGTCCCGGTGAACTCCAGCCAGCGCACCAAGCTGGTCCTGGACCGGTACGACAACGCCTACGCCGTCCTCCCCTACGGCCGTGTCGCCGGCGCCTCCGCCGCCTCGGGACACACCGACTGGCGGCTGCTGTACGACGGCGGCGGACTGAACGCCTTCGGGGAGGTGGTGATCGACGAGACCCGCGTGGCCCAGGACGGGGTCCTGTCGTTCATGTACCAGGAGAAGTCCGCCGGTACGACCCCCTCTCCGCTGCACGTCGTCGACTTCCGACTGCCCGCCTGACCGTGACCGTTCCGGGGCGGGCGTGCGGGTAATGTGATGGCCCGCCGCGCCGCCCCCCGTCTCCCTGGAGGTTCCAGCCCGATGGCCCAGTCGGTGGGTATCAAGGACGTCGCCCGCGTCGCCGGAGTCTCCGTCGGCACGGTCTCCAACGTGATCAACCGTCCGGACACGGTCGCCGCGGAGACCCGGGCCCGGGTGCAGTCCGCCATAGACCGGCTCGGCTACGTCCGCAGCGAGTCCGCCCGTCAGCTGCGCGCCGGCCGCAGCCGCATCATGGGCCTGCTCGTCCTCGACATGGGCAACCCGTTCTTCGTCGACGTCGCGCGGGGCGCCGAGCGCGCCGCGCGGAAGGCCGGGCTCGGCGTGATGGTCTGCAACAGCGCCCAGAACGCGGGCGAGGAGGCCGAGTACCTCTCCCTCTTCGCCGAACAGCGCGTACGGGGCGTGCTGCTCACCCCGGCGGACGCCACCGGCCGCAACATCGAGGCGTTCCGGCGGCACGGCATCCCCTTCGTGCTGGTCGACCGGGTCGCCGAGGGCACCACCGAGTGCTCGGTCTCCGTGGACGACGTGGCGGGCGGCGCGCTGGCCGTGCGGCACCTGGTGGAGGCCGGGCACCGCTCCATCGCGTACGTCAGCGGCCCGCCCGGGTTGAACCAGGTCCGCGACCGCCGCACCGGCGCCCTCAACGCCCTCGCCGAGGCGGGCCTCGGCCCGGACCGGCTGCGCGAGCTGCCCACCGAGCGGCTCGACGTGGCCGCGGGACGCGACGCGGGCGCCCGGCTCCTCGGGCTCGCCGAACGCCCCACCGCCGTGTTCTGCGCCAACGACCTGCTCGCCCTCGGCGTCCTCCAGGCGATGTACGCCGCCGGGGTCGGGGTTCCCGACGACCTCGCGATCGTCGGCTACGACGACATCGAGTTCGCCGCCGCTGCGGCCGTTCCGCTCACCTCGGTACGCCAGCCCGCCGTCGCCATGGGCACGCTGGCGGCCGAGCTGCTGTTGGAGGAGACCGAGGGAGTCGGCACCGAGCAACCCCATGAGCACCGCCGGGTCGTCCTCCGCCCGGAACTGGTGGTCCGGCGCTCCAGCCTCTCGGCCCGCTGACGGTCGTTCAGCAAGAATTTCATGATCCCGGGCTCGTGGCCGGAGGAACATGTGTTGAACTGGGTCACGGTCCGACAATCCGTTCGTCCCGGGAGCCCCGTTGACCGTCAGCTACCGCCAGCCCGGAGTGGTCCTCACCGACCACCGCTTCACCGTGCCCCTCGACCACGACGACCCCTCGGGGGAGACGATCGAGCTGTACGCGCGTGAGGCCGTCGCGAGCGACAAGGCCGGCCGGGACCTGCCCTGGCTGCTCTACCTCCAGGGCGGCCCGGGCTTCGGGGCGAACCGTTTCATCGGGAAGCCGGCCTGGCTCGGCCGTGCCCTCGAGGACTACCGCGTCCTGCTCCTGGACCAGCGCGGCACCGGCCACTCCACCCCCGCCAACCGGCAGACGCTCCCGCTGCGCGGCGGCCCCGCCGTACAGGCCGACTACCTCACCCGCTTCCGCGCCGACTCCATCGTGCGCGACTGCGAGGCCATCCGCCCCCGGGTGACCGGCGGCGCCCCCTGGACCGTGCTCGGCCAGAGCTTCGGCGGCTTCTGCACCGTCGCGTATCTGTCCATGGCCCCCGAGGGACTGGACACCGCGCTCATCACCGGCGGTCTGCCGTCCCTGGACGCCCACGCCGACGACGTCTACCGGGCCGCCTACCCGCGCGTCGAACGCAAGGTCGCCGCCCACTACGCCCGCTACCCGCAGGACGTCGAGCGCGCCCGCCGCATCGCGGACCACCTGCTCACCCACGACGTCGTCCTCCCGAACGGCTACCGCTTCACCGTCGAGGCGTTCCAGTCCCTCGGCATGATGCTCGGCAGCGGCGAGGGCAGCCACCGGCTGCACCACCTCCTGGAGGACGCCTTCGTGCCGACCCCGGGCGGCCCCGAGCTGTCCGACGCCTTCCAGGAGCAGGCCCAGGGCCTGCTGTCCTTCGCCGGCCACCCGCTGTACGCGCTCGTCCACGAGGCGATCTACGGCCAGGACGCCCGGCCCACCGCCTGGTCCGCCGAACGGGTGCGGGCCGAGTTCCCGCGGTTCGACGCGGCCAAGACGCTCGCCGGCGACGAGCCGCTGCTGTTCACCGGCGAGACCATCCACCCCTGGATGTTCGACTGCGACCCCGCGCTGCGCCCCCTGCGCGAGACCGCCGAACTGCTCGCCGCACGCACCGACTGGACGCCCTTCTACGACCCGGCGCGCCTCGCCGTCAACCAGGTCCCGGCCGCGGCGGCGGTCTACCACGACGACATGTACGTCCACACCCCCCACTCCCTCGAGACCGCCCGGGCCGTCCGCGGCCTGCGCACCTGGGTCACCGACGAGTTCGAGCACGACGGAGTCCGGGCCGGCGGCCCCCGCGTCCTGGACCGGCTGCTCGCCCTGGCGCGTGACGAGGCGTGACGCGGACCCCGCCGTGCCGTCGGTGCGGCGGGTTAGTCTTCCGGAATGACCGAGCCGACGATCAGTCAACTCCAGCCCATGCCCGACGACTGGCAGCGCGCCCTGGCCGTGGTCGCCCACCCCGACGACCTCGAGTACGGCTGCGCGGCGGCGATCGCCTCCTGGACCGACGCCGGCCGTGAGGTCTCCTACGTGCTGGCGACCCGCGGCGAGGCCGGCATCGACACCCTGGAGCCGGCGAAGTGCGGCCCGCTCAGAGAGCGGGAGCAACGGGCGAGCGCGGCTGTCGTCGGCGTGTCGGAGGTCGGCTTCCTCGACCACGCGGACGGGGTCATCGAGTACGGCCCCGCACTGCGCCGGGACATCGCCGCCGCCGTCCGCCGGTACCGGCCGGAACTGGTGATCACCCTGAACCACCGGGACACCTGGGGCGGCACGTACTGGAACACCCCCGACCACGTGGCGGTCGGCCGGGCGACGCTCGACGCGGCCGGTGACGCCGGCAACCGCTGGATCTTCCCGGAGCTGATCGAGCAGGGCCTCGAACCCTGGAACGGCGTCCGCTGGGTGGCCGTCGCCGGTTCGAACGCGCCGACGCACGCCGTGGACGCGACCGACGGACTGGAGCGCGCGGTGCGCTCCCTGCTCGAACACCGTACCTACATCGAGGCGTTGACCGACGAGGACCCGGAGGCGTACGCCCGCGGCCTGCTGACCGGGTTCGCCGAGGAGACGGGCAAGCGGTTCGGCAACCGCCCCGCGGTCGCGTTCGAGCTGTTCCCCCGGTGACCCCCGTGGGTGACGACAAGGAACTTCTGGCACGCAGCTTCGAGCAGCACCGCGGCCACCTCAAGGCGGTCGCCTACCGCATGCTCGGCTCACTCGCCGAGGCGGAGGACGCCGTCCAGGAGGCCTGGCTGCGACTGGGCCGCACGGACACCACCGGTATCGACAACCTCGGCGGCTGGCTGACCACGGTGACCGGCAGGATCTGCCTGGACATGCTGCGTTCGCGCACCGCGCGCCGCGAACAGCCGATGGACGAGACCTTCGTCCCGGACCCGGTGATCAGACCCGTCCCGCAGACGGACCCGGAACAGGAGGCGCTGCACGCCGACTCGGTGGGCGTGGCGCTGCTGGTCGTCCTGGAGAAGCTGGAGCCCGACGAGCGGCTGGCGTTCGTCCTCCACGACATGTTCGCCGTGCCGTTCGACGACATCGCCCCGGTCGTGGAGCGCAGCTCCGCCGCGACCCGGCAGCTGGCCAGCCGGGCCCGCCGCCGGGTGCGCGACACGACGCCTCCGTCCGAGCCCGACCTCGGCCGGCAGCGTCAGGTCCTCGACGCCTTCATGGCCGCCGCACGCAGCGGTGACTTCGAGGCACTGGTCGCCGTCCTGCACCCGGACGTGGTGCTGCGGGCCGACGCGGGCGCGCTGGTCCGCGGCGTGGCCGGATCCAAGGTCCTCCAGGGCGCGAAGCCGGTGGCCGAGTCGGCGATGATGTTCGCCCGCTACACCGCCGCGGGCCAAGTGGCCCTGGTCAACGACTCCCTCGGCCTGCTCAGCGTGGTGGACGGCCGCATCCAGTCGGTCATGTCCGTCACCATCACCGACAACCGCATCACCGGCATGTACATCCTCGCCGACCCGTCCCGCCTCCGACATCTGCACCTCCCGGAGAACTGACCCACCCAGCCGCCCCGGCGGGCGGAGCCGCCGACCACGCCCCGCTCCCGCTCCCGCGGGCAGTCGTGCCGCTGGGAGCGAAGCCGAGAGTGGGGGAGACACCCCGCAGGCGCCGGGCTGCGCGAACACCCCCCGGCCCACACCGACGCGGGGCACTCCGCCCGGTGCCGGGTTGCGTACAGCACCCCGGTCACACCGGCTCAGCCGGACTCGGTCCCGCCCCGCACCCACCCCGCCGCTCCGGCCACAACCGCAACCCCTCCGGCATCAACGTCAGCCGCTCCGTCACCCGCAGCCGATACCCAGGATCCGGCCGCAACTCGTACCGCCGCAGCAACAGCCCCAGCACCAACGTCGCCTCGTGCAGTGCGAACTGCCGTCCGATGCACGCCCGCGCCCCCGTCCCGAACGGCTTGAACACATGCGGCGCCCGCCCCCTCACCGCCCGCGCGTCGAAGCGATCCGGATCGAACCGCTCGGGGTCCGTGCCCCACACCGAGGGGTCCCGGTGCAGCATCGGGGTGAGCACCAGCGTCCACGCACCGCGAAGCATCGGATGCTGCCCCGCCAGCACCGTGTCCGCACGGGCCTCCCGCGCGAAGGCCGGCGCCGTCGGCCACAGCCGCAGCGACTCGTCCAGCACCCGCCGGACGTAGCGCAGCTTGGCGACCTGCTCGTACCCCGGAGCCGCCGTGTCGCCCCAGACACGGTCCACCTCCGCGCGGGCGCGGGCCGCGACCTCGGGCTCGCGGGACAGATGGTGCAGGGCGAACGACAGCGCGCCCGAGGTGGTCTCGTGACCGGCCACCAGGAAGGTGATCACCTGCCGGCGGACGTTCTCCGCCGACAGCCGCTCCCCGGTCTCCGGGTGTGCGGTGTCCAGCATGCGGTCCAGCAGGTCTCCACCCCCACCGCCACCCGCCCGCCGCATCCGGATCACCTCGTCCACGATGCGGTTGAGCCGCCCGATGTCCGCCGCGTTGCGCCGGCTCGCCCGGCGCAGCAGCAGCGGGGCCAGCGGCCCGGGAACGCTGTTCAGCCGCTGGGCGTACGTGAGCGTGCCGACCATCGCCGTGACGAAGGGGTGCGGGCGCGCCCGCTCGAAGGACCCGAAGTCGTGCCCGAACCCGGTCCGCGCGATGGTCTCCAGCGTCAGCTTGGTCATGTCCCCGGGCACGTCCACCGCTCGGCCCCCGGCCGCCGCACGGTCCCAGTGGTCCGTGAGCCGCTCCGCCACCGCCAGCATCATCGGGTGGTAACCGGCCATGGCCTCACGGCTGAACCCGGGGGCCAGCACATCGTGCGCCAGCTGCCAGTTGGGCTCGTGGTTGTACGCGGTGAACAGCCCGTCGCCCGCGACCGGCCGCAGATTGGCGACGCCCAGCCCGACGTGCTTGGCGAACCGCGACTCGTCGGCCAGGTCCGCCACCAGCTCCGCGCCCCAGGTGAACACGAACTCCTTGCCGAACGCGTTGCGCCGGAAGATCGGACCCAGCCGGCGGGCGTACTTCAGGGAGTCCTGGAGCGGCGTGCGTCTGCTCGCGCCGAGGATGTCGCCGGCCAGCGGCACGCGGTACGGCGGGTGCGGGATGCGGTGCAGCTCGGGCCAGCCCTGTTCCGCGCTGCGGAACCCCTTCGGCAGTCCCGTCCGTGTCGTCGTCTCCGCCATGACGCGATCTCCTTCGACCCGGCGAGCGAGTGCGACGTGTTGTACGCGAGTTCAATAACGCGCCTCAGTCTGGTCCGGTTGTTGAACCGGCGTCAAGTAAAGTGCGGGGATGGGCGTGAACCAGGGCGGGCGGACGCGCCGCCGGCTCAGCACCGAGGAGCGCCGTGAGCAGCTTCTGTCGGTCGGCGCGCGGCTGTTCTCCGAGAGCCCCTACGACGACGTGTGGATCGAACAGGTCGCCGAGATCGCCGGGGTCTCACGAGGGCTGCTCTACCACTACTTCCCGACGAAGCGGGACTTCTTCGCGGCGGTGGTGGAGCGCGAGAGCGAGCGGATGCTCCGGCTGACGGCGGCGGTGCCCGGTGTCCCGGTGCGTGAACAGCTCACCGCGGGTCTCGACACCTATCTGGAGTACGTCGAGGCCCACGCCCACGGATACCGCGCCTTCCACCGTGCCGACGCGGCGGGGGACCAGGCGGTGCGCCGGGTCTACCGGCGGGCCCTGGCCGCGCAGGAGCGGCAGATCCTGGCCGCGCTCGCGGCGGATCCCGAGTTCGGGCCGGTGCTCGGGACCCGGCCGGACACCCGGATCGCGGTGCGCGGCTGGCTGGCCTTCACCACCGCCGTCTGTCTGGAGTGGTTGCGCGGCTCGGAGTTGGGGCGTGAGCAGGTACGCGACCTCTGCGCGCGTGCCCTGCTCGGGGTGCTCAGGCCCTGAAAGGTCTCGTAAAGATCACGCCACCTGGTTGGCGCGCACACCGATCTCCGATAGCTTAGGCAAGGCTTACCTAAGAGGAGGTTCGGGATGGGTGACGACACGCACGGCTGGACGGCCGAGCCCGGTGCGGCGGAGCGGGCCCGCTCGGTGCTAGCCGCCGCCTGGTCCTGCGCGGTGACCGCGGAGGGCGCCCGGGAGGAGTTCGTCGGCGCGCACACCGTGACCGACGACGGCCGGGTGCTGCTGGACGTACCCGAGGACAGCGCCCTGCTCGCCGCCGCGATCTGCGCGCCCCGCGGAGAGCCGTCCGCCGTGCTGGAGTTCGCCGACGTGGCACCCGTCCCCGTGCGCAGCCGGATCCGTGCCCGGCTGTGGCTGGCCGGCTGGTTCCGCGTCGAGGGCGGACAACTCGCCTTCCGGCCCACGCGCGTGGTGCTCCGCCGGCCGTCCGGCGCCGTAGTCGTGGACGTCGACGACTTCGCCGCCGCCGCGCCCGACCCGCTCGCCACTGCCGAGGCCCGGCTGCTGACCCACCTCGCCGACTGTCACGCCGACGCCGTCGAACGGCTGACGCGCCTGGTCGACCACGGCAGTCTGCACGGCGCGGTCCGGGTCCAGCCGCTCGCCGTCGACCGGCACGGACTGACCCTGCGCATCGAGCGCGTCCGCGCGGGCGGTGACGTACGTCTGCCGTTCCACGCGCCCGCGGACGACGTCGCCGAACTCACCGAACGCATGCACGTGCTGCTGTCCCAGGCCGCTGCCGCATCCTGCCCCCGTGCGCTGCAGTGGCAGCGCACGGACGGCGACCGGTGAGGCGTCCGCCGAGGCTGTCGCGGCCCGGGGGTCCGCCGTCCCGGTCGTCCCGCCGTGTCACTGGGAACGCCGGGAGGCGCCGGCACGGTTCCGGCGCAGACGCTCCGGCACGGCCAGCCGCTCCCGCATCCGGGTGAGGCGCGGCAGCCGCTCGCGCTGTTCCTGCGAGTGCCGGTCCAGTTCCTCGAACAGCCGGCGTGTGCGGTGCTCGGTGTCCATCTCGTCGAGGATGCGGTTGACCTCGGTCAGCACCGCCCCCAGCAGCTGCCACTGGCGGGCGTCGCGCCGGGCCTCCTGGAACAGCAGCTGGGCCAGCTTGTCGCGGGTGGCCGCAGCCTGGCGCAACTCGGAGGTGAGCCGCTCCTCCGCCGACTCGGCGTTCGCGCTGACGCTGGTGGTGACCAGCACCGCGAAGCTGACCACGGCGTCCGCGATCTCGGACAGCAACTGCTGGAAGACCGCGCCCGTCTCGGGCTCGAACAGCCGGCCGGGCCCGCGCTCCTTGGCCAGGTCGGTCAGGGTGCGTGCCAGCACCCGCAGCACCACCGTGCAGATCTCCAGCGTGTCCAGGCCGGTGCGCAGCACGATGCGGTGCAGCAATCCCTCACGCACCCGGGGGTTGAGCCGCAGACTGT
Organism: Streptomyces malachitofuscus; assembly: GCF_055571035.1. NCBI lineage: Bacteria > Bacillati > Actinomycetota > Actinomycetes > Kitasatosporales > Streptomycetaceae > Streptomyces > Streptomyces malachitofuscus. The sequence continues at coordinate 138,050 of NZ_JBVIGA010000015.1, forward strand.
CCTCGGCCTGCCGGAGATCCGCGTCCACCTCGTAGATGTCGTGGTCCAGCCGGCGCGCCTCGTGCAGCCGGGCCGCCGCGCGCGCGGAGGGCGGGCCCTCCGCGGCCTCCTCGCCGATCCGCAGCATCAGTTGCCGCACCCGCCGCGCCAGCTCCTCGATCGACGCGCCGGCCTCCTCCACCCACACCGGCGGGGCCAGCAGCAGGTTGAACGCCATGCCGACGACCGCTCCGATGAGCGTTTCCACGATCCGGGCCCAGGCGGTGTCCCCGTGGGTGGTCACGCCCAGCACCAGCATCGCGCTGATCGCCACCTCGGGAACGAACTCGTCCACCCGCACCAGATGGCCGACGATCAGCGACGACAGGATCAGCAGGCCCAGACTCCACCAGGACAGACCCACCAGCAGACTGAAGAGGATGGCCAGGACCACCCCGGTCACCACGGAGTTCACCCGGCGCATCCCGGTGGTCAGGGTGGCGTACAGGGTGACCTGGACGACGAGCAGCGCGGTCAGCGGGGCGGTGAGCGGGGCGGCCTCCGGACTCAGTCGCACCGCGATGACGTAGGCGACCGTCGCGGCGGCCGCCGACCGGATGGTCTGCACGGTCACCGGGTCCCGGTGCCGCTTGACGAAGCGAACGGCCGGTGCGGTCATCTCACGTACCACTTGCATCCTCGGACGGTTCCCCGTCCCCGGAGGCATCGAACGTGTTCAGACGCGACGCTAGCCCCTCGGGGGACAAGCGAGCAGGGCCTACAGCTTGTCGAGGAAGGCGAACAGGTTCCCGCGCGTGCGGTCGATCTGCTCCTCCAGGGTGAGGCTCTCCTCGAAGCGGGCCCCGGTCTCCGGGACCTTCACACCGCGCAGATACAGGGAGCAGGCGAGGTCGGTGCACATGTAGGCGCCGACCGAGTTCCCCTCCCGGCCGGCGGCACCCGCCTTGCGGGCCGTCATCAGCGAGACGCCGCCGCGCGGATGGGTGGTCAGGCACAGGGAGCACATGCTGCGGTGCAGAAAGCCGCGCCGGGCGGGCTGGAACCGCATGGCCACACCGACGAGACGGTCCTGGCGCTCGGTCACGAGATAACTGCGGTCGGGCGCGCCGGGGTCCCGCCAGCCCAGGAAATCGAGGTCGTCCCAGGGGCGTTCGTCCAGGTCCCGGGGCACGGTCAGCCGCTTGGCCTCCCCCTTGGAGCAGTTGATGAACGAGGTGCGGATGTCCTGCTCGGTGAGCGCTCTCATCGGGGTCGTCTCCAGGCCGTCTTCGTGCGTGTGCCGTGCACGCCGTACGCGTGCTCCGCCGAAACCTAAAGGGTGTAGGTTTCTGTTCCCCAGGGTAGGTACCGGGCGGTCCGGGGAGCCAGTGAATTTCCCGGCGATCACCCGGCGGCGCGTTCCGTACGCTGTACCGCAGTGACCGAGGGGGAGGGGGGAAGCGGTGGAGGACTCCTGGGAGCGGGGCCGCCGGGTGCTCGCGGAAGCCGGTCTGCCGCCCGACGCGCTTGCCCGCGTGCGCTCGCTCGGCGGAGGCACCTACAACACCGTCGAGGAGTTCCTCCTCACGGACGGCAGCCGCTTGGTGCTCAAGGTCCCGCCCGCGCCCGGCACCCCCGGCCTCCGGCACGAACGGCGCCTCCTGGTGGCCGAGGCCGCGTTCTGCGCCGGAGCAGCCATGGCCGGTGTGCCCGCGCCGCACGTCGTGTCCGTCGGCGACGACGCCGGTGCACCGCATCTGCTGATGACCGCCTGCCCGGGCGAGTCCTGGACGGAAGCAGAGCCCTCCGGCACGGAACGGGCGGCACTGCGCGGGGAGATCGGCCGGCAGGTGGCCCTGCTGCACCGGGTGACCGGGCCCGGGTTCGGCTACCCGTCCGGCGCCCTCGGACCGCTCGTCCCCGACTGGCGCACCGCGTTCACCGCGATGACTGACGCCGTGCTCGCCGACGCCCGGGACCACGGTGCGCGGCTGCCCCGGCCGGTCGACGAGGTGGCCGCCGTGATCCGCACCGCCGACGCGGTCCTCGACGAGGTCACCGAGCCGGCGCTCGTCCACTTCGATCTGTGGCCGGGCAACATCCTGGTGGACCGTTCGGCGGCGGGGGAGGTCCGGATCGGGGGCCTGATCGACGGGGAGCGCATGTTCTGGGGCGACCCGCTCGCCGATTTCGTCTCCCTGGCGCTGCTGGGTGACATCCGTGAGGACGAGGCGTTCCTCGACGGCTACCGGAAGGCCGGGGGCCGTGCCGCGTTCGACCCGGCGGCCCGTGTCCGACTCGCCCTCTACCGCGCGTACCTCTACCTCATCATGATCACGGAGACGGGTCCGCGGGCGGTCGGCGAGGAGCGCGGACGCCGGGTCCGGGAGAGGGTCGCCCCCGAGCTGACGGCCGCGCTGGCCGAGATCGAGGACCTCTGTTAGTTCACAGCATTAAATAAGGGGTCGGGAAAGTCGCGCCGACCCGCTCCCCGGCGGTATGTTGCAGGTCGGGCAGGGTTGTGGAAGGAGCCACATGGCGGGGCGGAACGGGCGCACGGTGCGCGACCTCAGACGGGCCAACCGTACGGCCGTGCTGCAACGGCTGTACTTCGACGGACCGCTGAGCCGCTTCGAACTCGGTCCCGCGACCGGGCTCAGCTCCGGATCCGTGAGCAACGTCGTCGCCGATCTGGTCGCCGACGGGCTCGTGGAGGAGGCCGGCAGTGTCGACTCCGACGGCGGTCGGCCGCGCACCCTGCTGCGGGTGGCGCCGCTCAGCGGCCACATGATCGGCGTCGACGTGGGCGAGACCCGGGTGCGCATCGAACTGTTCGACCTGACCCTCACCGAGCTCGCCCGCGCGGAACGCCCGCTGGAGCAGCAGCGCTACGAGGTCGAGGTCATCGTCGACCACATCCGCTCCGGCATCGACGAGGTGCTCGCCGCCGCGGGACTCGCCCCCGAGCGGCTCCTCGGCGTCGGCATCGGCGTTCCCGGCATCGTCGAGCACACTCCCGACCGGGGGGCCGTCGTGCACGGCCAGACCATCGGCTGGGACACGATCCCGCTGGAGACGCTGCTGCGCACCGGCTCCCCGCTGCCCGGCACCGTGCCGTACTTCATCGACAACGGTGCCAAGACCCTCGGCCAGGCCGAGATGTGGTTCGGTGCCGGACGCGGCGCCCGCAACGCCCTCGTGGTGCTCTTCGGCTCCGGAGTCGGCGCCTGCCTGGTGACCCCGGAGGTGGAGCACGGCCGGGCCGTGGAGTGGGGGCACCTGACCGTACGGGTCCGGGGGCGCCGCTGCCGCTGCGGTGCGCTGGGCTGCCTGGAGGCGTACGCGGGCGCGGAGTCGCTGCTCGCCCGGTGGCACGAGGAGGGCGGCCGGGTGCCGCCCGGCACCGACGAGGAGACGGCACTGACGGCGATGCTCGCCGCCGCCTACCCGGCCGACGACACCGCTCCCGACCCGGTCGCACTCGCCGTTCTGGAGGAGACCGCCGAGTACCTGGGTGCGGGCCTGTCCGACCTGATCAACCTCTTCCAGCCGGAACGCATCCTGATGGGCGGCTGGGCCGGCCTCCAACTCGGCTCCCGCTTCCTTCCCGCCGTGCGCAAGCACGCCCTGTCGTACGCGCTGCGCCACCCGGCCGAGAAGGTGACCATCGAACTGGGCCGGCTCGGCCCCGACGCGGTCACCGTCGGCGCCGCGATCCTGCCGCTCGCCGACTTCTTCGCCCGCGGCGGCCGCCGCCCCGACCCGGACCCCGAATCCCCGCCCCCGGCCTGGCACACGGCCCTGCGCGACCGCGCCCCCCGCTGAGCGGAAGTGCCGGGGTGCCCGGTCTGTCCGTCCTCGGCCTGGCACACGCGGTTGCGTAGCCGCACCCCGCGCTGAGCCGGACTGGCCGGACGGCCGGCCGGGCTACGCGGAGGGCTCGTCCGGCACGGGCTGGTCCGGGTTGGGAGACGCCGAGTGCGGGGCGCCCTGGCGGCCGGTGCCGGCCTCGTCGGTGTCCGGGACGTCGGGTCCGGACTCACCGGACTCCGGCTCCTGCGGCTCCTCGTCCTTCTTCGCGCTCTCCCGTTCCGCGGCGGCCGGCGCAACGTCCCACGGGTCCTCACCGGGACCGGCCTGCTGGTCGGGCAGGTCGCGGGGGACGCCGGCGCCGTTCTCACCGGGGCCTTCGAGACGGTGGTCGGTCACGGCCCTCTCCCTTCATCCGTGCGCGAGCCACCGCGGGTACCTCCAGGCGGACCGGCGAAACCCGACGCTCAGCCCACCTTCCGCCCCCGCATCGGCTCCGTCTCCTCCCCGGCGCCCTGCTGCACGCCCAGCAGGAACTCCTCCACCACCTGCGTGGCCGTGTGCACCGGCCGCCAGCCGAGTTCCACCCGCGCCCGCGTGCAGTCCATCAGCGGCAGCCGCAGCACGGCGTCGAACAGATGCGGGGAGGCGGGCAGCAGCCGCAGCCCCCAGGCGGCGGCGACCGCCGAGCGGGCCGCCGTGCGCGGCAGCCGCACCCGGCGGGTGCCCAGCATCTCCCCGAGCAGATCCGCGTCGACCGTCGGTTCGGCCGCCAGGTTGAACGCGCCCCGCGCCTCGGCGGACAGCACGGCCAGCCGGTACGCCTGGGCCGCGTCGTCGGTGTGCAGCGCCTGGACCCGCAGCCCCGGGACATCGGGCAGGAAGGGCAGCAGATCGGGCCGTGCCAGCGGTCCCGGCAGGAAGCGCCCGCCGAAGATGCGGCGCTGCTCGCTCGCCGACCCCCGCTTGAAGAGGAACGCGGGCCGCATGCGGACCACCCGGGTGCCCGGATGATCCCGCTCGAACGTGTCCAGGGCCCGTTCCAGATACGCCTTCTCCCGGCAGTAGGCGGCGTCCGGCCAGCCGTGCGTCGGCCACGACTCGTCCACCGCCCGGTCCTTCGGCCCCGGCGAGTACGCCCCGACCGACGAGGCGTGCACCAGCGCCGGCACCCCCGCCTCGGCCACCGCGTCGAACACGCGCATGCTGCCGAGCACATTGGTGCGCCAGGTGGTCGCCGGATCATGGGTCGGCTGGAACGCCCAGGCCAGATGGACGACCGCGTCGGCGCCGGCGAACTCCTCGACGAGATCGAACCGGTCCGAGGCCACATCCACGGCCGACCACTCGGTCTTCGGCGGCGACCACTCGGGGATCCGCCGGGCCAGACCCCGTACGGACGCGATCTCCGGTTCCTCCGAGAGGACCCGCACCACGCTGGTCCCGGCATTGCCGGTCGCGCCGGTGACGACGACCTTCCTGCCCGTTGCGCTGCTCACCTGCGCTCCTCTCGGCCGTACGCTCCGCGGAGCCGGCCGAGTACCCCCTGGGCGAAGGGCGTCACGCCCGCACAGCCGGCGGGACGGCCACGCCGGGGCGGTACGACGGGAAAGCCCCGACCGCGACGGGGGAATCACGGTCGGGGCGGACGGAGGGTGGGCGCGGACGGCGGTCGCCTCTCGGCGAAAGGCTCCACAGGGCTTCAGCCGAACGATCGTCCCTGTGGGCGAATGGTGAGGCCCGGGGACCACCTCCGGGTGTTCCGCTCCCGGCCGCCCCTGGGAGTGAGGTACGTCACCGGCTCCGCCCCCTGCCGTCCAGCTCGGCCCAGAGATTCTCCGCCTGGAGCAGCAGCGCGCCGAGCACGGCCGTCCGGGCGGCACCCTGCCCGGCGTGCTCCCGCAGCCCCTCCTGGAGCCGTTCGTGCAGCTCCCGCATCACCGCCTCCGTCCGCTCGTCCAGCAGCGGGTCCTCCTGCGCACCGGCGTCCACCAGCCGGTCGGCCTCCGCCCGGCAGCTGTCACCGATGAGCTCCAGCAGCTCCGCGTAACGGCGCAGCGCCGAAGCGTCCGGCGCGGCGGGCGTCCGCCCCTCGTCCGCGGCCACCGCCAGCGTGCGGGTCAGCGTCGTGACATGGCCGGTGACACGGCTGAACCGTTCGTCCTCCTCCTCCGGCGGCAGCGCCTGGGTCGGCACCCGGCTCAGGGCACGCAGAACGCCGGAGGTCAGCCGCAGGCTCTCCCTGCTCCAGCCGCGTGCCGAGCGCAACGCCTCCAGACGGTCATGGAGCCGCGTGGAGGCCCCGACCCAGCCGAGGGCCGTCTGCCCGTCCCACTCGCCCTCGCGCAGATCCCCGGCGACCGTGTGCAGCACATCACCCGCCTCCCGGGCGAGGGCGGCCAGGTTCTCCCGCACGTCCCGCAGATGGATCGGCGGCAGCACGAGCGCGTTGACGGCGATACCGATGACTGCGCCGAGCGCCGCCTGTCCCAGCCGGTGTCCGACGGCGGCCGCGCTCACCGTGCCCGTGGCGATGACGAACACCGCCGTGGTGGCCGCGTAGATGCCCTGGTCGCCGAAGCGCGGCCAGTTCGACAGCAGTATCAGCACCGGCACCGACAGCGCGAGGGCCCCCGTCGTGTCGTCGGTGACCGCCTGCGCGCCCGACGCCACCAGGGCCCCGACACAGATCGCGGTGAACTGCCGGGCCGCCTGGACCAGCGAGCTGTAGACGGTGGCCTGCACCAGGACCAGCGCCACCCAGGGCGCCATCAGGGCCATCGGGTCGCCGATCCAGACCCGCGCCACCAGCCAGGCCAGCAGCGCCGCGGCGGCCGCCTTGAGCGACTGGACGAGCAGGTCCCGTTCCCGGCCGGGCCCCCGCCACGCGGCGCGTGCCGCCCCGGCGAAGGACCGCAGATCGCGCCGTACCGCGGCCGCCGCCCGCGCCACCGAGGAACCCCGTCCGACGGTGTCGCCCTGCCGTGTCTCGTGTTCCAGCCATGCCATCAGCAGAGGGTGTCCCGGCCGGGCCGGCGGTTCTGCCACAGGTTCGTCATGCCAAGGGCCCGTCCGACAGAGACGCCAGGAGATGGGCCGGGTCGTCGTAGACCGCTTCCGCACCGGCCTCCTCCAGATCGGCGCGCGGAATCCCGCCGCACAGCACGCCCACGCATCGCACCCCCGCGCGGCTGCCCGCCCGCATGTCCCACACCGTGTCCCCGACGAGGACGGCCCGCTCCGCCGGCACCCCGGCCAGCTCGAGGGCGTGCTCGACCGGCTCCGGCGCGGGCTTGCCCTCCGCCACGTCGTCGGCGCTCGCCGTGGCACCGATCGCCTCGTCGGCGTCGATCGCCCGGCGCAACGCACTCAGCTCGGCACCGCCCGCGGAGGTGGCCAGCACCACCGTCCAGCCGTCCCGGTGCAGCCGCTTCAGCAGCCGCCCGGCGTCCGGCAGCGCGGGCAGCCGGTCGAAGTACTGTCCGTAGAGCGTCTTGTGGGCGGCGCTCAGCTCCTCGTCGCGGCCGGTGTCCCGGTCCTCGCCCAGCAGGTGCGCGACCAGATCGGAGGACGACAGCCCCACGGCCCGGTGGACGGCGTGCATCGGCACCCGGTGACCCGCCTGCCGGAAGGCCTCCCACCAGGCCGTCACATGCAGATGGTTGGTGTCGACCAGAGTGCCGTCGACGTCGAACACGGCCGCCCGTTCCATGCGCGGTCCCTTCCTCTCCTCGCGGGCGGTACGGGTACCACCTCAGCCGCCCGCCACTCCGGAGGGCACCTTCCGCTCCCGGGCCCACGCCAGCAGCTCGTCCAGGGACCAGGCGGTGACCACCCGCTCGGGCGGCACACCGCACTCCTGCGCCCGGGCGCACCCGAGGATCTGCCAGTCCAACTGGCCCGGCGCGTGCGCGTCGGTGTCGACCGAGAACAGCACGCCCGCGTCCACCGCCCGGCGCAGCAGGCGACGCGGCGGGTCCAGCCGCTCGGGCCGGCTGTTGATCTCCAGGGCGGTGCCGGTCTCCGCGCACGCCGCGAACACCTCGTCCGCGTCGAACTGCGACTCCGGCCGCCCCCGCCCGGCCAGCAGCCGCCCGGTGCAGTGCCCGAGCACGTCGGAGTGCGGGTCGCGCACGGCGGCCACCATGCGACGCGTCATCGACCGGGCGTCCATCCGCAGCTTGGAGTGCACGGACACCACCACGACGTCCAGTCTCCCGAGGAGCTCCGGATCCTGGTCGAGGGACCCGTCCTCGAGAATGTCGCACTCGATGCCGGTCAGCAGCCGGAACGGCGCCCAGGTCTCGTTGAGCTCCGCGACCACGTCCAGCTGCTCGCGCAGCCGGTCGGCGGACAGCCCGCGCGCCACGGTCAGCCGCGGCGAGTGATCGGTGAGGGCGGCCCACTCGTGGCCGAGCCACGCCGCGGTGCGGCCCATCTCCTCGATCGGGCTGCCGCCGTCCGACCAGTCGGAGTGCAGATGGCAGTCCCCGCGCAGCAGCTCCCGCAGCTCCCGCCCCTCGCGGTCCGTGGGCTCCCCGGCGGCCTCGTCCTCGAGTTTCCGCAGATAACCGGGCACCTCCCCGGCCAGCGCCTCCAGCGCCACCTGCGCGGTCTTCGGCCCGACCCCCTTGAGCTGCTCGAGCGACCCGGCCGCCGCCCGTTCCCGCACCTCGTCCCGGCCGAGCTCCGACAGCGTCCGCGCGGCGGTGCGGAAGGCACGGACGCGGTACGTCGGTGCCAGGGACCGCTCCAGCAGGAACGCGATCCTGTCCAGCGCCTCGACGGGGTCCATCGCCACCTCCTCGCTCCAGGGTTCCCCAGGGCGAGTACGGCCGCACGGCGGACGTGCGGGGTTGGCCGCGTGCGCGCGGGGTACTGCGGAGCGCACTCCCGTTCCGGCCAGGAGGCCCTCCATGTCGCTCCCCACCGCCCCCAGCAGGACCGCCGTGATCACCGGCGCCGACTCCGGTATCGGCCGGGCCACCGCCGTACGCCTGGCCGCAGCGGGGCTGGACGTGGGCATCACTTGGCACAGCGGCCGGGACGGGGCGGAGGAGACCGCGGAGGAGGTCAGGTCGTACGGGCGGCGGGCCGAGACGGTACCCATGGACCTCACCCGGCTGCCCGCCGCCGCCGACGCCGTCGACGAGCTGTACGAGCGGCTCGGCCGCGTCGACGTGCTGGTCAACAACGCCGGTACCGGCACCATGACGCCCTTCCTCGACCTGGATCTGGCGAAGGTGCGCGAAGTCCTCGACGTCGATCTGATCGGCCCGTTCCTGTGCGGGCAGAAGGCGGCACGGCACATGATCCGCCAGGGCGACGGGGGCCGCATCGTCAACGTGACGTCCGTGCACGAGCACCAGCCGCGGGTGGGCGCCGCGCCGTACTGCGCCGCCAAGGGCGGTCTCGGGCTGCTCACCCAGGTGATGGCGCTGGAACTCGCCGAGCACGGCATCACCGTCAACGCGGTCGCCCCCGGTGAGATCGCCACCCCGATGACCGGTCAGGAGGACACCGACCCGCACACCGAGCACCGTCCCGGCGTCCCCCTCGGACGGCCCGGCGACGCCCGCGAGGTCGCCGCGGTCATCGCCTTCCTCGCCGGACCCGACGCCTCGTACGTCACCGGAGCTTCCTGGACCGTGGACGGCGGCATGCTGCGCATGGGCCCCCAGGCCGGGTCGCATCTGACGGGCGACGACTGGCGGCGGCCGTGAGCGGGGGCGCGCCCGGACCCCGCGTTCGCACCGTTTGCGGCCTACCCTCGATGCATGACCGAAAGCGCGAGCCCGTACATGTCGCACCCGCGGATCATGGTGCTCGGGGTACAGCCCGGGACTCCGCCGTTCCGGATCGTGGAGATCGACGGACAGGTGGTCGGTGAGGCCAGGTCCGTCACCGACGTGCTCCAAGCCGCCGCCGCGTTCGGGATCACGGTCCACGACCTGGACGACCCGGACGTGGTCCGCTGGGTGGGCGGGGACAAGTTCACCTGGACCCTGCGCCAAGCCCCCCGAGCCCGCCAGGAACAGGACGAGCGGCCCTAAGGGCGTTCGTCGCCCGCGTCCCCCCGAGCGGCCAGGTCACCGGGGGTTTCCCGGCTGTCCGCACGACGGGCGACGGGAAACCCGTCGACCCCGGCGGCCCCGCGGGCCACAGTCTCAGGTGTCAGCACCCAGCAGACCTGCGTACCAGCAGGGACACCGACCAGGGGGAAGCACCATGGGCAAGTTCTTCCGCGGCGCCGCCGCGTTCGCGACCGCGGCGGCCGCGGTGATGGCGCTGAGCGGCTCGGCCGAGGCCAAGCCGGCGGCGGACGAGTGGGACGGCTGCCCGTACGGGGCCGTCTGCATCTACGGGCAGGGCGTGGAGCCGAGGGACAACCCGCACCCGACCCACGTCTTCTGGAGCTACGGCGCCCACAACCTGAACAACCAGTACGGCTACCACTGGGTCTACAACAACCAGTACGGCGGCGCGAGCGCCAGCCTGTGCAAGGGCTACAACGGCACCAACTGCACGGAGACCGTTCCGGAGGGCAGGGGCGTCTACCGCGACCTCACGCCCGTCAACTCGATCACCCTGAATCGCCCGTAGCGGTCATCGACGGGCGACGGCGCAGGTGAGGGCTTCCGGGGCCGCCGAGCGGCACCGGAAGCCCGCCCGCGTTGTCGGACCCCCGCAGTAGTCTGGGCGATGCCGTCACGGCCCGGACACGCACCGTCAGGGGGACCACTGTGGGGGAACGGAACGGGGCTGCTTCCAACGGGGGAAACGAAGGCGAAGGGCTCGCGCCGACCACGCGGTCCTTCCCCGGGGAACTCAGGCGGCTGCGGCAGGAACAAGGTCTGTCACTGGCCGCCCTGGCTCGCCGGACGCACTACAGCAAGGGATATCTCAGCAAGATCGAGACGGGCGCGAAGCGCGCGACCGTCGATGTGGCCCGCCGCTGCGACCAAGTGCTGGGGGCCGGGGGCGCGTTGCTGGAGCTGGTCCGGGACGCATCCGCCGGACGCGGCGGCGGTGACGGCGATCGGGCCGGTGCCACCGCGCCGGAAGGGCCGTTCGACGCCGCGTGTCCCTACCGGGGACTGTCGGCGTTCACCCCGCAGGACGCCCGGTGGTTCTTCGGCCGGGAACGGGCGACGGCCGCGCTGGTGGAGCGGGTCTTCGGGCGGATCGGGCACGGACCGCTGATGGTGGTCGCCCCCTCGGGCGCCGGCAAGTCGTCCCTGCTGAACGCCGGTCTGGTGGCCGCCCTGAGACGCCCCGGCGGCTTCCCGATGCCGGGCACGGACAGATGGCCGGTGGTGGCGCTCACCCCCACGGCCCATCCGCTGGCAGAGCTGCTGGAGCGCTTCTCGAAGGCGCTGGGCGCCGATCCCGGCGTCACCGTGGGGAATGTGCGGCAGCGGCCGGAGATGCTGCTGGAGGCCATGCACCGGCTGTCGGAGGACACCGGGGACGTCCGGCAGCCGCCCGTCCGCCCGGTGGTGGTCGTGGACCAGTTCGAGGAACTGTTCACCCTCTGCGCCGACGAGGGCGAGCGGCGGGACTTCGTCCGTGCGCTCCGCGCCCTCGCGGCGTCCCCGGACCACGACCCGGCCGTCGTGGTGCTCGGCATGAGAGCCGACTTCCTCGGGCGCTGCCTCGAACTTCCCGACCTCGCGGAGGTCTTTACCCACGGCCTGTTCGTCCTGCGCCCCATGTCCACGGCCGAGCTACGGGAGTCGATCACCCGTCCGGCGGAACTGGCGGGCGTCACCCTGGAACCCGGCCTCGTTCCCCTCCTGCTGAGGGACGCCGGACTGCGCGACGGAACGGGGGAGGGGGCCGGGCCCTCCGAGGCCGGCGACACTCCGTCCGGCGCGCTGCCCCTCGTCTCCCACGCACTGCTCGCCACCTGGCAGCAGCGCGCCGGGTCCGTGCTCACCGTCGCCGGATACGAGCGCACCGGCGGGATCCACGGAGCCATCGCGCGGACCGCCGAGGACGTGTTCAGCCGCCTGTACCCGGCCGAGCAGCAGACGATCCGCCGCCTGCTGTCCCGGCTGGTGCATGTTGGTGAGGGGGCCGGGGCGACCCGGCGCCGGATGGAACGGGCCGCCCTGCTGGAGCAGTTGGGGGATGCGGAAGGCGCCACGACCGCTCTGGACGCCTTCGTGCGGGCCCGGCTGATCACCATGGACCGTCACACGGTCGACATCACCCACGAGGCACTGCTGCACGCCTGGCCGCGGCTGCGCGGCTGGATCCACGCCGACCGTGCCGGACTCCTCACCCACCAGCAGCTGGCCGGGGCGGCCGCCGACTGGGAGCGCGAGGGCCGCCACACGACCGCCCTCTACCGCGGCCCCCGGCTGGAGACCGCGCGCTCCTGGGCCGACGAGCTGGACGGCTGGAGACGGCTCAGCCCCGGGGAGGAGGCGTTCCTGCGGGCGAGTCTGGCCGAGGAGGCCAACAGGGAGAAGCAGGCCCGGCGTCAGGTGAGGATCCGGCAGGGGACGCTGGCCTCCCTCGTCGTCCTGCTGGGGCTCGCGCTCACCGCCGGCTGCCTCGCCCACCGGCAGCGCGCCGGTGCGCTGGACCAGGAGCGGATCGCGCGCTCGCGGGCCCTCGCGGTGCAGTCCCAGGCTCTGACCGGCGGCCGGCCGGAGGCGTCCATGCTCCTCGCCGAGGCGGCCTACCGCGCCGAGACGACCCCCGAGGCCCGCGGAGCCCTGCTCAGCACCCAGTCCCAGGCCTTCTCCGCCCGGCTCGACGGGCACCGGGGCCCGGTCAACGCGGTGGCCTTCGCGCCCGACGGCCGCTCGCTCGCGACCGCGAGCTCGGACGGGACGGTGGCCCTGTGGAGGGTGGCGGACCGCCGCAGGACGGCCACGTTCACCGTCCCCGGACGCGTGCGCTCGATCGCCTTCAGCCCCGACGGCGGGAAGCTCGCGGCCACGTCGACGGCCGGCGGTGTACGGGTCTGGAGCACGGCCGACCGCCGTACGACGCTCCTGTCCGCGGACACCGAGGGCGCCAGGGCCCTCGCCTTCGGCCCGCGCGGACGCACGCTGGCCGTCGCGACCGCGGAGGGAACAGTCCACCTGCTCGACACCGGGCGCGGGTACCGTACCGTCGCCTCCCTCACCGGCCACGCGGGACGCGTCAACGCCCTCGCGTACGCTCCGGACGGGCGCTCCCTGGTGTCGGCCGGCGCGGACCGCACCGTACGGCTGTGGGACGTGGCCGCACGCCGTCCGCTCGCCGTGCTCAGGGGACACACCGACGAGGTGCTGGGGGCGGCGTTCGCCCCGGACGGACGCCGGATCGCCACCGGAGGCGCCGACCGGACGGTGCGGCTGTGGGACGTGGCCGGGCGCCGTACGGCCGCCACCCTCACCGGGCACAGCGACGACGTCAACGCCGTCGCCTACACACCCGACGGCACGACGGTCGTCGGCGCGGGCGGGGACGGCACGACCCGGTTGTGGGACGTGCGCGGCGGTCGTACCGCGGGAACCCTCGCCGGCCACACCGACTACGTCCTCGGGGTCGCCGTGGACGCGGCGGGCGCGGTGCTGGCCACCGCCGGCTTCGACCGGTCGGTGGTGCTGTGGAACCTCCGGGGGCCGACACTGACCACTCGCCCGTTCACGGAGGTCTGGAAGGCGGCGTACAGCCCGGACGGGAAGCTGCTGGCCACCGCCGACGCCGACCACACGGTCCGCCTGTGGGACGTCGCCGGGCGCCGGCCGCTGACGACCCTCACGGGACACCGCGAGAGTGTGTTCTCGGTCGCCTTCGCCCCGGACGGCAGGACCCTGGCGTCGGCGGGCTCCGACGGCACCGTCCGCCTGTGGGACGTGGCCACCCGCCGGGCCACGGCCACCCTCACCGGACACAGCGGCGCGGTGTTCTCGGTGGCCTTCGCCCCGGACGGCAGAACCCTGGCCTCCGCCGGGGCCGACCGGACGGTGCGGCTGTGGGACGTGGCCGGGCGACGGGCGCTCGCCACCCTCACCGGCCACACCGACTACGCCAACGCGGTCGCCTTCGGTCCCGACGGACGCACCCTCGCCAGCGCCGGCGACGATCTGACCGTACGGCTGTGGGACGTGACCGCGCACCGGCCGACGGCCACCCTCACCGGCCACACGGGAGCGGTGCGCGGTGTGGCCTTCAGCCCCGACGGACGCACCCTCGCCAGCAGCGGCAACGACGGCACCGTACGGCTGTGGGACACCCGGCGGGAGCGTCCGCGGGCGGCGCTGACGGGCCATGCCGGCTCCGTGCGGGGGGTGGCCTTCTCTCCCGACGGGAGCATGCTGGCGAGCAGTGGCAACGACCGCACGGTCCGGCTGTGGGAGGTGGCCGGGAAGCGATGGTGGGCCACCCTGACCGGCCATGCGAACGCGGTGTGGGACGTCGTCTTCGCCCCCGGCGGGCGCACGGTCGCCAGCAGCAGCAACGACGGCACGGTGCGGCTGTGGGACCTCGACCCCGGTGCCCGGCTGACGCGGATCTGCCGGCTGCGCGAGGACATGACCCCCGACGGGCGGAGCACGTCCGTGCCCGGCCTGTCCGTCCCCGTCACCCGCTCGCCCTGCGCCCGTACCTGACGACCCGTCCGGCGTCCCCGTCGGCGGCGGACGTGCAGCTCGGCGGCGGTTGCCCGAGGGTTTCCCGTTGCCCTTCCGACGGGGGGACGCCGGACGCTCGACGGGCCGGAGCCCCGGCCGTGAGACTGTTCCTCGCGCCCCACCGGGCGACACTCCACCGGCGACCGGCGACCGGCGACCGGCGACCGGCGACCGGCGACCGGCGACCGGCGACCGGCGACCGGCGACCGGCGACCGGCGACCGGCGTCACGCGGGTCCCGGGGGGTCCGCTCCATACCGGCGCTCCGACCACAGCTACCGAAACGGGGGTCCGGCGTGCTCCGGAGAACCGGCGTCATCCATGCCGTCATCGGATTACTGTCCTTCCTGCTCTGGGTGCCCGCGACCGTCGCGGCCGCCGCCCCGTCCGCGGCCACGACCGCCGCCGACGGGGAGTGCGGAGTGCTGGCGCCCGGCGCCTCGCCGGCCGCGGAGCGGGCGATCGCCGCGGCCTGCGCGGAGGTCGCGGCGGGCACCTGGTACACCTGGGGCGGCGGCCACGGGCCCCAGCCCGGTCCCACCTACGGACAGGTGGACCCCAGTGACCCGGCCAGCGGGCACGACCCCGAGCGGCTCGGCTTCGACTGCTCCGGACTGGTACGTCACGCCTACGCCGAGGCCACCGGCTCGGACCTCCTCAACGGCGTGGCGAGCGCCCAGTACTACACGCACCGGGCCGCCGAACGCTTCACCGCCGCACAGGGCCTCGCCCCGTTGCGCCCCGGCGACCTGCTCGCATGGGGCACCGCGCAGGACCTGAAGCACATCGCTCTCTACCTCGGTGCGGGCAAGATGGTCGAGGCACGGCAGTCCGGGACCAGGATCATGGTGAGCGATGTGCGCCTCGACAGCGGCTACTTCGGGGCGGTCCGCGTCGACACCGGCCCGGTGACCGGGCATGTCTTCCGCACCTGGGGCACCGGCGTGTGGACCAAGGCGGAGCCGGCTCTCGCCGCCCGGCGCGTCCACGCCTTCCCCGGCCCGACCACGATCCGGGTCGGCTGCCAGAAGCACGCCGAGCCGGTCACGTCGGAGGGGTACAGCAACGACGTGTGGTCCTACCTGCCCGACTACGACGCCTGGATGACCAACATCTACATCCGGGGACCCGCGTGGCTGGACGGCGTCCCCGACTGCGAGGACCTGTGAGGACGCACCGCCCGCCGCCGGCGACGGTCAGGCTTTCGGCTTGCGTGCGTGCACGGCCCTGCTGAGGCGCCGGCCCAGGAGCAGATAGCCGATCAGCGCACCGGAGGTGTTCAGGATGACGTCGTCGATGTCGAAGGCTCGTCCGGTCACCAGGGAGCCCTGGGCGAACTCCACGAGCAGCATCACGACGGCCGTCAGCACGAGCACCCGCAGGAACCCGCGGGTGCTCGGTGCGACGACCGGTGCGAGCACGCCGAACGGCACGCCCAGCAGGATGTTGCCGCCGATCTGCCGTACGGCGTCACGGAGCGCGGGCTGGTCCAGGTAGGCCCGCAGGGACCGTCCGGGACGCCAGTTCGTATGGGTCAGCGCCTCCGAGGCGGGGGAGGGCTGCAGGGTGAGCCGGGCGAGGACCACCGCGAAGACGACCATGAAGACGAAGGCGCACAGCAGCACCAGCAGCCGCAGGGGCAGAGGCAGCGGACGCGGGGCGGCGCGAACCATCACATCTCCTTCAGTCGTCAACTTCCGTTCGGCACAACGCGGTTACCCCGGGAAAGGGGCGTCAGTCGCCGTAGGTGATTCGCACCCGCTCGAACCCCAGCGAGCGCAGCAGACCTTCGAGCATGTCGGTGGTGTTGGTCTCGGCCCGCGCGATGAGACCGCTCTCCTTCGCCGCGTCGCCGATGTGCCGCACCGCGAGCTTCTGCACGGCCTGTTCGCTGTTGGGGTTGTCGGCGAAGAGGTCACCGAGCCGGTCGAGCAGCCCGCGCTGCTTCGACACGGCGTAGGAGCGTTCGGGATCCAGTGCCGGGGTGCCCAGGCGGGCGTGGGGCAACCGCAGCGTGGCGGACGTGCGGTCGTCGTCGACCCGTACGTCGTCCTTGCCCAGCTCGCCGAGGTCGACATAGGCGTCCACGGTGCCGGCGCCCACGTAGAGCGTGCGGCTGCCGCGGATCGCGTCGGGGAGGAACTTCGCGTCCTTCTCCAGGTCCACCACCACCTGGAAGTTGCCCGAGGCGGCGTCGTAACGGCTGATGTCCTGGATGGACTCCAGGAGCGCGGGCCCGGAGCGGTCCCGGGTCTCCGTGCCGAACAGGTCCTTCAGTCCCGGCAGCACGCTCAGCCGGATGCCGGCGAACAGCACGGCCAGCAGCAGCACCAGCGAGCCGACCACCTTCACCCACCCGGGCACACGGCCGGTCGGTCCCTTCACCGGAGTCGTCATGGCGACGGCCCTCCTTCCCTTCAGTCCGGATGCCCCTCAGTTCCCGGAACAGACAAGGAAGTTGGGACGCACGGCCGCACCGGAAGCACGAAGGGGGCGCACGACGGGCGCCCGGACGCGGAACCCGCCGACGGCCGGCGGGGCCGGTCAGACCGGACCGGAGGCGGACTCGGGCTGCTCCAGGGCGGCGTCCAGGGTCGGCCACGGGGGCAGCAGCCGGGACAGGCCGGTGACGCGGAGCATCCGCAGCGTCAGCGCGTGCGTGCAGACGAGGTGCAGGCTGCCGGATCCGTCCGTGGTCCGGTGCCGGGCCCGGTACAGCAGGCGCAGCCCCGAGCAGTCGAAGAACTCGACATGGGTCAGGTCGATCACGACCCTCGCGTGCGGTTCGGCGGTCGCCATGTCCAGATGGGGGACGATCTCCGCGGCCGCGGCGATGTCGATCTCGCCGCGGAATTCCAGCACCGTGTGGCCCCGGTCCTGGCGGACGCGCAGATGCCGGGTCAGCGGTGCAGGTTCGTACCGCACGACGCCATCGCCTCCAGCCTGCTCCGTGCTCGGGGAGGGGAGCGGCCCCAACACCGTTCCCTGCCCTGCAAGTTACCTTCGGTCGAGTGAATTTGAGCATGTTCGATTGACATATGTCTTCGAATTGCGACCGAGTTCTTTCGTGTCTCCCCAGGGCGCCGTCCCGCCGGGGCCGACTGAAACCGGCGAGTGGGGACAGGTGTCACGTACAGGGCGGTGCGGGAGCGCCCCGCGCCCGGACCCCTGCGGAGGAGACATGGCACTGGTGACGACGGGTGTGGTGGTGCTCGACTGTGCCGAGCCCGAGAAACTCGCCGAGTTCTACAAGGAGTTGCTGGGGGCGGAGGAGGCGGACGCCCACGTCGACCGGGTGGAGATCCGGGCCGCCGACGGTTTCCGTCTGGCCCTGCGCCGCGACGTCAACGCCACCGCGCCCAGCTGGCCGCGCCCGGAGAACTCCCTCCAGGCGCATCTGGAGTTCGTCGTGGACGACCTGGACGCGGTGGAACGCCGGATCGTGGGGCTCGGGGGCCGCCCGATGGAGACGGGCGACCCCTCCGGACCCAGCGAGGAGCGCGGCTACGCCGACCCGGCGGGCCACTCCTTCACCGTCCGCCGGGGCACACCGACGGCGCCCAAGCAGGGCTGACCGGGCGGTCAGTCGCGACCGCCCTTGTCCGGGACCGGCCAGGTGCCCGTGGACCGTTCGATCGCCTTGGCGCCGGCCCGGTCCACGGCACTGCGCACCACCGCGAAGATGGCGCCCTGGATGGCCGCGGCCAGCAGGATCTCGCCCCATCGGCGGTCCCTGTCCAGCGCGTCCGGCGCGTCGTCCTCGTGCCGGATCACCTTCCAGGTCTTCTGGAAGGCCATCCCCGCCACGGTGCCGCTCGTCCAGCCGAGCGCGAAACCGATGGGCTTGTACGCGAGGGGCATCTTCTTCTTGCTCTTCTTCGCCACGGCAATCTCCTGATTCGGCTTGGTCGTTGTCGTCGGATGAGAGTCCGCCGGGCCGGGCGGCCCGCGGAGGCGGTCAGGGGCGGCCCCGCGCCGGGACCTCCTCGCCGTCCGGCACCGGCTTCGGCGCCGTGCCGACCCCGAAGGGCCGGCCGCCCAGCTCCTCGCGGTGATGGGGCGCGGTCCAGCCGGACAGGTCGGGACCGAGGGGCACGATGCCCGACGGGTTGATGCCGGTGTGCACCTGGTAGTAGTGCCGCTTGATGTGGTCGAAGTCCACGGTGTCGCCGAAACCGGGCGTCTGGTACAGGTCACGGGCGTACGCCCACAGCACCCGGTTCTCCGCCAGCTTCCACCGGTTGCACTTGAAGTGGCCGTGGTACACCGCGTCGAACCGCACCAGAGTGGTGAACAGCCGGATGTCCGCCTCGGTGATGGTGTCGCCCACCAGGTACCGCTGCCCCTCCAGCCGCCGCGCGAGCAGCTCCAGCCGCCGGAAGAGCGCCGCGTACGCCTCCTCGTACTCGTCCTGACCGGTGGCGAAACCCGCCCGGTACACACCGTTGTTGACGTCCCGGAAGACGTCGTCCATGACCGTGTCGATCTCGTCGCGCAGCGCCCGCGGATACAGATCGGGCGCGCCCTCACGGTGCAGGGACGTCCACTCGGTGGCGAGGTCGAGGGTGATCTGCTGGTAGTCGTTGGTGACCAGCCGGCCACTGGGTATGTCCACGATCGCCGGCACACTCACCCCGCCGGGGTAATCCGTCTCCCGCCGGTCGTAGGCCTCGCTCAGATACCGGATGCCGAGCACCGGGTCGCGCCCGTCCGGGTCCAGGGTGAAGCGCCAGCTGCGGTCGTCCTGGACGGGGTCCGCGACGGCCAGGGACAGCGCGTCCTCCAGGCCCAGCAGCCTCCGGGAAACCAGAGCCCGGCTCGCCCACGGGCAGGCGCGGCTCACCACGAGCCGGTAGCGTCCTGCCGCCACCGGCCAGCCGTCCCGGCCGTCCGCGGTGATCCGGTCCGTGAAGTGGGCCCTCGACCTCTTGAAAGCCTTCCTGCCGTACGCGCTGTTGCCGCCGCCCCCGTCGTCGCGGCCCATGGTGCCCTCCTCGTCGCCGTTGGGATGTCCCTGTGACCGCGTTCCCCGTTTTCCGCCGACAGCACGGTGTGGCCTGGGCCGACCGGGGCAATCGGCCGAAGGTGAGTACTCGATCGGATCGCAGAACCCGGATCACCGTGCTGGTGGCGCTCGCCGCCAATCTGGTGATCGCCGCCGCCAAGGCCGTAGGCGGACTGGCCGCCTCCTCCCCGGCGCTGCTGTCGGAGGCGGCGCATTCGGTCGCCGACAGTCTGAACGAGGTGTTCCTGCTGGCGGCGCTCCGGCGCAGCCGGCGCCCGCCCGACCGCCGTCACCCGTTCGGCTACGGCAAGGAGCGCTTCTTCTGGTCGCTGCTCGCCGCGGTCGGCATCTTCGTCATGGGCGGCTGCTTCTCGTTCTACCAGGGCGTCGAGGCGCTCAGGAAGGGCGGCGAGGAGCATCTGAGCGGCTACGTCGCGGGACTGGTCGTGCTCGGTGTCGCCCTGCTGGCCGAGGGCGGCTCACTGCTGCGGGCCGTGTACCAGGTGCGCAGGCAGGGCGGCCGGGGCAGCGGGCTGCGGGACCCGGCGCTGCGCACGGTGATCGCCGAGGACGGCACCGCGGTGGTGGGCGTGACCCTGGCCATCATCGGCATGGCGCTGCACATGGTCACCGGGCAGGTGGTGTGGGAGGCGTCCGCGTCGCTCGCCATCGGGGTGCTGCTGGTCTATGTCGCCTACCGGCTCGGGCGCGAGGCGCGTGACCAGCTGATCGGCGAGGCCGCCGACCCGGAGGCGAGCGCACGCATCCGGGAGCTGCTGCGCGCACAGCCCGAGATCGACAGTGTGGAAGCGCTGTTCACCATGAAGACCGGCCTGGACACCGCGCTGGTCGCCGCCCGCGTCGATCTGGCGCCCGGACTGGACAGTGAGCAGGTGGAGGAGGTCGCGGTACGCATCAAACGGTCCATCGCCCGCGCGTTCCCCGAAGCGGAACAGGTCTTCCTCGACATCACCGAACAGGGCTCCCCGGAGGCGCGGGAGGCATGGGAAAGCCCCGCCGCGACGGGGGAGCGCGGCGGGGCCTGAGGCACGGATGCCCGGCGGCCGGCGCTTCATGCACACCGGAACGAAGATTCTTCACCGCACCCGCCGGGCACCCGTCCGTCAGTCGTGCTCGGACCGTTCCAGCACGAAGAGGGGAATCTCACGGTCCGTCTTCTCCTGGTAGTCGGCGTACGGCGGGAAGGCCGCGACGGCGCGCGCCCACCACTCGGCCTTCTCCTCCCCGGTCACCTCACGGGCCGTCATGTCCCACTTCGACGGCCCGTCCTGGAGCTCGACCCGGGGGTCGGCCTTGAGGTTGTGGTACCAGACCGGGTGTTTGGGCGCACCGCCGAGCGAGGCCACCGCCGCATAGCGCCCCTCGTGCTCGACCCGCATCAGCGGCGTCTTGCGCAGCTTGCCGCTCTTCGCGCCCACGCTGGTCAGCAGGATGACGGGGCGCCGCGTGTTCTGCAGAGTCGTCCCCCGGGTGCCGCCGGAGCTCTCGTAGAGCTCCACCTGTTCGCGCACCCATCGCGTCGGGCTGGGTTCGTACTCGCCTTGAAGGGGCATGGCATCCTTCCCATCGTCGCTCGTGTACCACGGCCGAGTCGATCACCCGTGCAACACCACCGCACGCCGGTTTCATCCGGACGCGGTCCGGGCTCAGGCGGCGGCCACCGCCATCCGCAGGGCGAGCGCCGTCATCACGCCGCTCGCCACCAGCGCGGTCACCAGCCGCCCCCGGTGACCGGTCAGGGCCCGCCCCAGCAGGGCTCCGCCCCCGGCCAGCAGCACCTGCCAGCTCGCGGAGGCGGCGAAGGCCGCCGTCACGAACACGGCCCGCTCCGGGACTCCGGCCCCCTCCCCGTCCCGGGAGCCGAGCACGAGCGCCGCGAAGTAGATCACGGTGGTGGGGTTGAGCAGGGTGATCCCCAGCAGCGTCGCATAGGCCCGGGCGGGGCCCGGGGGCGCGGCCCCGGGCCGGGTGGCGAGCCGGTGGCTCCCGTACTGCCGTACGGCGGTGGCCGCGCCCCAGGCCGCCAGCGCCAGCAGCACCAGCACACAGACCCAGTGGAGCGGGCCCAGGGCCGGCCGCAGGGCCGTCGCGAGGGCCGAGCCGCCCAGGGTGGCGGCGAGGGCGTACAGTCCGTCGGCCGTGGCGACGCCGAGGGCGGCGCAGACCCCGGTGCGCAGCGAGGTGCGGGCGGTGAGGGAGACCAGGTACGCGCCGACGGCACCCACGGGGACGGCGATGCCGTAGCCGGCGAGCAGCCCCGCGAGCAGCGCGGCCGTCATGACCGCTGCGGTGTCGGCCCCTCCCACGGACCGGACTGCTGCTGTCGGCCCGCGGCGGACGCGGTGGCGGACAGCGGCGACGGGAGTGATCCGGTGGTCATGGCAGGATCCTGGGGCGTCCCCCCGGGCAGGGGCAATCGGTTTTCCCGTGGGTGACTAGGGTTTCCCGGGTGAGCGAGAAGCCCTTCCTCTACGTCGTGGTCTGCGCCGCGGGTGTCGCCGCGGACGTCAGCAAGCTGATCATCTGCGCGCAGGAGCGGGGCTGGGAGGTCGGCGTCATCGCCACACCGGTCGCCATGAACGGCTTCTTCGACGCCGCCGCCGTCGAGTCGCAGACCGGCCGCCCGATCAGGTCCGCGTGGCGCGCTCCCGGCGACCCCCGTCCCTTCCCCGCCCCGGACGCCGTGGTGGTCGCGCCCGCCACCTTCAACACCGTCAACAAATGGGCGGCCGGCATCGCCGACACCCTCGCCCTCGGCACCCTGTGCGAGGCGGTCGGCCTCCAGGTCCCGATCGCCGTCCTGCCGTGCGTGGCCGGCGCGCTGGCCGCCCACCCCGCCTACCGGGACAGCCTCACCCGGCTGCGCGGCATGGGCGTGCGCTTCGGCGATCCGTACGCGGGCGAGGCGGAACCGGGCGCCGGCCGGGCGGAGTTCGGCTGGGAGCGGGCACTGGACCTGCTGCGGCGGGAGTGACGTCCACCCGGCTTCGAGTGCGCGCCAACACGTACGCTCCACCTGACAGGTCCGCCACCGAGGACGGCGAGGACCCCTTGCCGAAAGGCAGGAGCGGCGACGATGCGGTACGTGAAGCAGCCCTGCACACCGCATCCGATCGCCGGTCACTGATCAGGGCCCGCTCCCCGGACGCAGCACCGTGAGGAACACCGAGGAGGAGTTGCCGGACACCGGGACCTCACCGGCCCGCCACGGCACCTCGAGCGGGTCCCGTTCGTCCGGCGGAGTGACCAGCAGGGCCGCCGGGGTGGCCGTACGTGCGCCGCTGACCCCGGGGCTCGCGTAGCGCAGCCCCGCCCAGGCGCTGTCGCCGGGGGCCAGCGTCACCGTCGCCGCCCCGCCGGGGGTGCGCTTCGGGTCCGGGCCCAGCTGCTCTCCGGCCGCGTCCACGAAGGCGGCACCCGGATGGCCGTACAGGGTGCAGGTGCGCGACGAGACGTTCGTCAGCACGACGGGGAAGTTGCGCTGACCCGCACCCGGGTCCATGCGGCCGACGGCGGCGCTCAGCTCGGCGGTGCGACAGCGGGTCACGGGACGGTCGGCGTGCCCGGTGGCCGTCCGGGCGACCGTGGAGGCCGCCGATTCGCTCGGGACGGCGCTCGACGCCGGGGCGGCGGACGGCGAGGTGCGGGCGGAGGTCCCCGGTGTACCGCCTCCGGTGCCGCAGGAGGCCAGGGCGCCGAGCACCACGAGCGCAGCCGACGCCGACGCGGCCAGGTGCCGCGACCTGTTCACCATGGGTCACCCCTTCTCACATCTCGTCCACCAGGGCCAGTTCCGACCAGATGGTCTTGCCGTCGGCCGTGTGCCGGCTCCCCCAGCGCTGGGTGAGCTGGGCGACCAGCAGCAGGCCCCGACCGCCCTCGTCCCACGTCTTCGCCCGGCGCAGATGCGGGGCCGTGTGGCTGGTGTCGGAGACCTCGCAGATCAGCGTCGAGGCGTCGTGGATCAGCCGCAGCCGAATGGGCGGGGATCCGTACCGGATGGCGTTGGTGACCAGTTCGCTGACCACCAGCTCGGCGGTGAACGAGGCCTCGGTCAGCGCCCAGGCGGCAAGCTGGTCGACGACCTGTTTGCGGATGGGGGCGACCAGCGCCGGGTCGGCGGGGATGTCCCAGGTGGCGACCTGCGCGGCCGGCAGCCCGTGGGTACGGGCCAGCAGCAGGGCCACGTCGTCGGTCGCGCCGCCCGGCGCGAGAACCGTCTGCAGAACGCGGTCGCACGTCTCGTCGAGCGGGCCGGCGGCATGGGACAGCGCCTCGCGCAGCAGCGCGTGACCGGTCTCGGTGTCCCGTCCGTGGGACTCCACCAACCCGTCGGTGTAGAACGCCAGCACCGCCTCGTCCGGCAGCTCCAGCTCGGCCGACTCGAACGGCAGCCCGCCCATGCCCAGCGGCGGGCCGGACGGCAGCTCGAGGTGCCGGGCCGCGCCGCCCGGCGGAACCAGGACCGGCGGGGGGTGACCCGCCCGGGCCAAGGTGCAGCGCCGGGACACCGGGTCGTACACCGCGTACAGACAGGTCGCACCGACCTCGCCGTCACCGGGGTCGCCGCCCGACTCCTGCGACAGATGGTGCACGAGGTCGTCCAGATGGGTGAGGAGTTCGTCGGGGGCCAGGTCGATGTCGGCCAGGGTGCGTACCGCGGTACGCAGCCTTCCCATGGTCGCGGACGCCTGGATGCCGTACCCCACCACGTCCCCGACCACCATGGCCACCCGCATCCCGGACAGCGGGATCACGTCGAACCAGTCGCCGCCCACACCGGTGCGCGCGGCCGGCAGATAGCGGGTGGCGGCCTCCACGGCGGCCGTCCGCGGCAGGGTGCGGGGGAGCAGGCTGCGCTGGAGGGCGAGGGTGGTCTCCCGCTCGCGCGAGTAGCGGCGGGCGTTGTCGATGCAGACGGCGGCGCGCGCGGTGACCTCCTCGGCGAGCAGCACGTCGTCGTGGGTGAACGCCTCGGGGTGGCTGAAGCGGGTGAAGGCGGCGACGCCGAGCGTGGTGCCGCGGGCCTGGAGCGGGACGGACAGGATCGAGTGGATGCCGTGCTCCCGGATCTGCCAGGCCCGTGTCTCGTCCACGGCCAGCCACGGGTCGAGTTCGCCCGAGGACACCGAGGCCATGATGCTGTGGCCCGCGATCAGCGAGTCGGCATGGGGCGCGGCGGCCGGGTAGACGACCATCTCGCCCACCTCGGCCGTCCGTTCGGGATCGCCCGGGGTGCGGGACAGATGGGCGACGCGGCGCAGCGAGACCGGGGTGGTCAGCGGTTCGGCGGGCTCGCCTCCGGGCTCGTCCGGATCCAGCAGGTCCACGCTGACGAAGTCGGCGAGCGCGGGGACGCAGACCTCCGCCAGTTCCTGCGCCGTACGGGTGACGTCCAGGGTGGTCCCGATACGGATGCTGGCCTCGTTGACCAACTGCAGCCTCGCCCGCGCCCGGTACTGCTCGGTGAAGTCGTGGGCCGTCACGCACACCCCGCGCACCCGGCGGGACGAGTCGGTGAGCGGAGCGAGCCGGGCCAGCCAGGCGTGCGCGCGGGTCTCGCTGGTGGCCTTCATGTGCGTCTGCATCTCGTGCGGCCGGCCCGTACGCAGCACCTGGTCCAGGTGCTGTTCGAGTTCCGTGTGCTGCGGCCGGCCGCCGATGTCGGTGGGCCTGAGGCCGCGCAGATGCCCGGCCGGCAGCCCGAGGAGGTGCGCCATCGCGTCGTTGACCCCGCGCAGCCGCAGCGCGTCGTCGAAGACCATCGCGGCGCAGGGTGACTGGTACACGGCCGCTCTGACCAGCGGATCGTCGGGCAGTTCGTGCTCCGATGCCTCCAGGGGGGTGACGGCGAGCCACTCACCGGGGCCCCCGCCGGACGGCTGTCTGTGATGGGCGAGCACCCACACGGTCGCCGTGCCACCGTCCCGGCGGCGCAGCACGAGGGTGCCGCTCCAGCGGGCGTCCGGAAGCCGGGGCGGGACCGCCCCGTCGGCCAGGAGCTCGGCGACCGGGTGGCCGACGACCTCCTCGGGCGGGTAGCCCAGCAGCAGTCGCGCACCCTCGCTCCACCGCGCGAGCGTGCCGTCGGCGGCGATGACGGCCCGGGCCGTCACGGCATCGTCGAACGGGTCGTCCGGCCTCATCGTCGCCACTCCCACGCGCACACTCACCGTGAACCGGTGTATCGCCAGGGTCCCAGCCTAGTGCGTCGGGGCCCGACGCGAACGCGAAGCCGGCGTCCGCCCCGCGGACGGGCGGAACGTCACCAGTCCTGTCCCAACCGTTGACGGACCGTCACACCTGACACAACCATGGTCCGCGTACGGAGATGGGAGCGCTCCCATAACCCCGCACCTCCGCAGAGGAGCCCATACGTGAACAGACGCAGAACCGCTCTGCTGTCCCTGACCGGCCTGCTGGCGACCGCCCTCACCGCGCTGCCCGCCGCACCGGCCGGCGCCGACGAGGTCGAGCAGGTCCGCAACGGCACCTTCGAAACCGGCACCGACCCCTGGTGGGCCTCCGCCAACGTCACCGCGGGCCCGTCCGAGGGCCGCCTGTGCGCCGACGTCCCCGGTGGCACCGCCAACCGCTGGGACGCGGCCGTGGGCCAGAACGACATCACCCTGGTGAAGGGCGAGTCGTACCGCTTCTCCTTCAGCGCGACCGGCGCGCCCGCGGGCCATGTCGTGCGGGCGATCGTCGGTCTTCAGGTCGAGCCGTACGACACCTACTACGAGGTGTCCCCGCAGCTCAGCGTCTCGGGGGACACCTACTCGTACACCTTCACCTCACCCGTCGACACCGCACAGGGGCAGGTCGGCTTCCAGCTCGGCGGCAGCGCGGATCCCTGGCGGTTCTGCGTGGACGACGTCTCCCTGCTGGGCGGGGTCGCCCCCGAGCCGTACGAACCCGACACCGGGCCCCGGGTACGGGTCAACCAGTTCGCCTACCTGCCCTCGGGGCCGAAGAACGCCACCGTCGTCACCGACGCCGGTGAGCGGCTGCCCTGGCAACTGAAGGACGACGACGGCCGGGTGGTCCGCAAGGGCTGGACCGTGCCGCGAGGTGTGGACGGCTCCTCGGGGCAGAACGTGCACTCCCTCGACTTCGGCTCCTACCGGGGACGCGGGACCGGTTACACCCTGGTCGTGGACGGCGAGACCAGCCGCCCCTTCGACATCGACGCGCGCGCGTAC
Organism: Streptomyces malachitofuscus; assembly: GCF_055571035.1. Lineage (NCBI taxonomy): Bacteria > Bacillati > Actinomycetota > Actinomycetes > Kitasatosporales > Streptomycetaceae > Streptomyces > Streptomyces malachitofuscus. The sequence goes on from NZ_JBVIGA010000015.1 coordinate 164,700, forward strand.
GAGCGGCTGCGGCTGGACTCGGCGAAGTACTACTACACCCAGCGCAGCGGCACCGCGATCCGCGACGACCTGCGCCCCGGATACGGCCGCCCGGCCGGACACGTGGACGTGGCCCCCAACCAGGGCGACGGCGCGGTGCCCTGTCAGCCGGGTGTCTGCGACTACACCCTGGACGTCACCGGCGGCTGGTACGACGCCGGCGACCACGGCAAGTACGTCGTCAACGGCGGCATCAGCACCTGGGAGGTCCTCAGCACCTACGAGCGCGCCCGGCACGCCCGCACCGGCGAGGCGGACAAGCTCGGCGACGGGACGCTGAACATCCCGGAGAGCGGCAACAAGGTGCCCGACATCCTCGACGAGGCCCGCTGGGAACTGGAGTTCCTGCTGAAGATGCAGGTCCCCGAGGGCGAGCCGCTGGCCGGCATGGCCCACCACAAGATCCACGACGAGCAGTGGACGGGACTGCCCCTGCTGCCCAGTGACGACCCGCAGAAGCGGGAACTGCACCCGCCGACCACGGCGGCCACCCTGAACCTCGCGGCCACGGCCGCTCAGGCGGCCCGGCTCTACCGCTCCTACGACAAGGAGTTCGCGGCCACGACCCTGGCGGCCGCACGCAAGGCCTGGGCGGCAGCCCTCGCCCACCCGGACGTCCTCGCCGACCCGAGCGACGGCATCGGCGGCGGTGCCTACAACGACGACACCGTGACCGACGAGTTCTACTGGGCGGCCGCCGAGCTGTACATCACCACGGGGGAACGTCGGTTCAAGGAGTACGTCCTGAACTCCCCGGTGCACACCGCCGACATCTTCGGCCCGACCGGCTTCGACTGGGCGCGCACCGCGGCGGCCGGCCGGCTCGACCTGGCGACCGTGCCGAACCGGCTGCCCGGCCGGGACGCGGTGCGCCGCTCGGTGATCAAGGGTGCCGACCGCTATCTGGCCACGCTGAAGGCGCATGCGTACGGCATGCCGTACGCACCGGACGGCAACGTCTACGACTGGGGCTCCAGCCACCAGGTGCTCAACAACGCGGTCGTCCTCGCCACCGCCTACGACCTCACCGGCGCGCGCAAGTACCGTGACGGCGCGCTGCAGAGCATGGACTACATCCTGGGCCGCAACGCCCTGAACATGTCGTACGTCACGGGCTACGGCGAGGTCAACGCGCACAACCAGCACAGCCGCTGGTACGCCCGCCAGCTCGACCCGAACCTGCCGAACCCGCCCGCCGGCACGCTCTCGGGCGGGCCCAACTCCAGCATTCAGGACCCGTACGCCCAGTCGAAACTGCAGGGCTGTGTCGGGCAGTTCTGCTTCATCGACGACATCCAGTCCTGGTCGACCAACGAGCACACGATCAACTGGAACGCCGCGCTGACCCGGATGGCCTCCTTCGTGGCCGATCAGGGCTGACGTTCCTCCCCGCGGTCCGGCGGCCGTTCGGCCGCCGGACCGTGCTCCACGAGTTCCGCGGGCCGTTCGTGCGCGGTCAGGGCGTGCAACCGGGCCCGGTCGAGCGGCTCGTGGATCTCGACGTGCTCACCGTGCGGCAGCCGCTTGATCACGCCGGTCGCCCTGCCGTGCGCCACCAGTTCCCGGTCACGCCGCTGCAGGCCGGGACAGACGCGCCGGGTGACGACGAGCACCACCGCCGGGACGGCGAACACCGCGATCCGCACCGCCCAGGTCACCGCGTTGACGGACAGGTGCAGCCGGGTCGCCACGATGTCGTTGCCGCCGCCCGCCAGCAGCACCAGGTAGACAGGCGAAGACCTCGCCCAGGACGCACACCGCCCGCTCCAGGGGGCTCAGCGACTCCAGCACCACCGGCGACACCGACTCGCTGCGCAGCGCGGGATCGCCCGCGTCGTCCTCCGTCGCGTCTCGGTACACCGTTGTGCCGTACACCGGTCAGTACCCCTTCGGATGCATGGTGACCTGGGCATATTTACGAGTAAGTACCCGAGCGGTACCGTGAACCCATGCCAGCTCTCAACGTGGAGTTCAGCGACCGCGAGCTCGAGGACCTGCGGCAGATCGCCAAGGAGCGCGGTACGTCCATGAAGGCGCTCGTGCGGGAGGCGGCCGCGGCGGACATAGCGCGCCACCGCGCGCTCCAGGAGGGCGCGGAGGCCTTCCGCCGCTTCTTCGCCTCCCACAAGGACGAGTTCGCCGCGGCCTTCCCGGACGACGAACCGCCCGCCAAGGGCGCGGGGCGGGCCGCCTGACCGATGGCACCCGTGCTGCACATCGACGTGCCCTGGCTGCTCCAGCGGCATGAGGAGGTCCTGCCGGACCGGCCCACCGTCAACGACTTCTCCGCACTGGTGGCGGCCGTCGCCCGGCATCGAGTGGATCCGCCCCGGCTGGGCGTGAACTCCGACGCGGCCTGGCGGGCGGCCGCCCTGCTGCACACGCTGGCCGTCCTCCGGCCGCTGCCCTCGGCCAACGCCCGCTTCGCCTGCGCCACGGCCGTCGCCTACATGTTCGTCAGCGGAGTCGGCATCGACCCGCCCTACGGTGCCCTGGTCGATCTCGCGCGGGATCTGATCTCCGGCGAGGCCGATGTCTACGCCGCGGCCGACCGGCTGCGTTCCTGGCAGATCTGAGCCCGCACCGGCGCGGCACGCCCGGCACGGGGGCACGTGGACCCCTCGGGGCCGCCGGCCGAGGGCGGGAGGATCGGGGCCGGCGGCCATGCGCGCAGGAGAGCCGCCGTCTCTGCGCGTGACCTCCGAGAAGGGCCGTGACCAGTTGACTACGCTCCGGCGTGCGCCGGGAGCGTGCGCGGAGCTCGAGTGTGGGCGCGGGGTTCACACGGGGTGCGGACCGCGTCGGGAGGCGCCGTGCGCGGGTGCGCGGGTGAGCGCCGGACATCCCATATGTCGCCCTGGCTGTGAACCGGGGGAAAACCCAGTTCGAAAGCCGGAGCGAGGGCCGCGGGCCGCCTTCCCTCTCTGACTTTCTGTCAACGCGCAGATGTTGCCCAACCGCCTTGTTGGCCGACTGCGGGTTGTGCGAGAGTGAGCCACCCGCGAGGGGGTAAAGGCCGGGGACGCACACACAGTTGATGAACCGGATCCGATTCGCCACAGGTGAATTCGCGCCCCCCGCACCACGCCAAAGAGGTATGCACCAATCGGGCCCCCTTTTCGGCGTCGGAAACGCTCGAATGTCACATGCGCTGTGGGAAGGAACCATCTCAGTGCACACCCCCCACCCCCCTCGACCTCCCTACCCCCCGCCGGGCGGGGACCCCGGGGAATCCGACGAGGCCCTGGCCGTCCGGCTGCGGGGCCGCCCGGAGGGCGAGGCCGCCCACTCCGTCGCGCTGCTGACGGCGCGGCACTGGCAGCCGATGCAGGACTACGCGGCGGTCTGCCTCGCCTCGTCGGGGCAGACCGCCGCGATGGTCACCGCGGCCGCCCTGCACCGTGTCCTCGACCGGGTCGCCGTCGGCGAATCGGCCGTCGCCCTCCGGCCGGTCCTGCTGGTGGGAGTGCGGGACACGGTCCGGGAGTGGGCCGCCGACGATCGAATAGCCGGAGTTCTGCCGGCGTTGCAGAAACCGGCCGGCGGACGCGGCATGCGCGCGGCGACGACCATGACTCCGGAAAACCGCTCACTCGCTCATCGGGCTTTCCGCTCGCTGCCCGCACTCGCGCGCTGTTTGCTCTGGCATGTCGAGGTCGAGGCCGAGCCGATTTCCGTACCGGCCGGTCTGCTGGGCATGGATCCCGACATCGCGTCGGGCGCACTCGAACAGGCTCGGGACAAATTCCGTCAGGCTTGTGTCCATGCCCATCAGGAACTGGCGCCGACGAAGGACTGCCGGTTCTACAACCGTCTCCTCGACGTTCCCATCCGCCGGGGCGGGGCCCTGCTGCCGGACGTCCGGCAGCATCTGGCGGAGTGCCGCTACTGCCGGAACGCGGCGGAGCAACTGAGCCACTTCGAGGGCGGTTTGGGCACGCTGATCGCCGAGGCGGTGCTCGGGTGGGGGGCCCGGCGCTATCTCGACTCGCGCCCGGGACGCGCCACGGCGGGACCGCGGGCCGGACGGGCCGGCCGGCGCCGGCGCCGGGGCGGGGACGGGGACGGGCCGTCCGGCGGCGGCCGGCACCGGCTGCTGTCCCGGATCCCCGTGCCCGACCGCCTCACGGGCATCGCGCTCCCCGACCCGGTACGTTCCACCCGGACACTGCTCACCGGTCTCGGCGCGGTGTCCGCCGGGGTGCTGGTGAGCGTGCTCATCGCCGGATCCTCCACCCCGGACGGCGGCGCGGCCGACCCGACGGGCTCGACCGGCGCCGGTGGCCGAGCGGCCGTGCCGTCCGCGTCCCCGCCCGGTGCGGCCGGGCTCCCCTCCGCGCCCGGGCGCACACGGCTGCGCCATGTCGGCTCCGGGCTGTGTCTGGACACCCGGGGCGAGCCCCAGGACGGTTCCGGGGCGCGGCTCGCGGAGTGTTCGTCGGAGTGGACGCAGCAGTGGACGTACGAGGACGACGGGCTGCTGCGCAGCGTGGCCGACCCCGGTCTGTGCCTGGACTCGCACAAGGACGCCGGTGTCGTCGTCCTGGGCACCTGTGCCGACACCGGGGACCGGCGCCGTGACGACGTGCGCTACGACCTCACCTTCCAGGGGGAGCTGCTGCCCCGCTGGGACGGACAGCTGGCCCTGACCCCCGCGGACCCCGACGCGAACGCCGACATCGTCGTCAAGGTGCGCGACCGGACGGTGGACCAGCGCTGGGCGGCCGAGCCCGTCCGGACGACCACGGACTCGGGCTCCCTGTCCATCACCGGGACGGACACCCCGCCGGCCCGTCAGGCGGACCTGACCGAGCCAGTGGCGTGAAGGCGGGCGGCCGGGGCAGGCTTCCTCACGCCCCTGCCGCCTCTTCCCGTGCCGGTCCGGGGCTCCGGCCCCGGATCCCGCTCCTCATCCGGCAAGGGGGCTGGAGGCGAGGTCGTCGGGGCCGGCCGTGGTCGGTGTGGTGTGGCCCGACAGGGCCAGGGTGAGGTCGAGCTCTGCCAGCAGGCAGCGGATGACGTGTTCCACGCCCGCCTGGCCGTCCAGGCCCAGCCCGTAGACGTACGGGCGTCCCAGCAGCACCGCCCGTGCGCCGAGGGCGAGCGCCTTGAAGACGTCGTCGCCGGTGCGCACCCCACTGTCGAACAGCACGGTGAGCCGGTCGCCGACGGCGTCCACCACGCCGGGCAGGGCGTCCAGCGCCGCGACCGCCCCGGCCACCTGACGGCCGCCGTGGTTGGACACCACCACGCCGTCCATCCCGGCGTCGGCCGCGAGCCGGGCGTCGTCGGGATGGAGCACGCCCTTGAGGACGATCGGACCGTCCCAGTTCTCCCGCAGGAACGCCAGATCCGGCCAGGACTTGGCGGGGTCGGCGAACATGCCGACGAAGTGCATCACCGCCGCGTTCGGATCCTCCTGCACCGGCTTCGCCAGCCCGGCCGCGAACGCCGGGTCCGAGAAGTAGTTGGCGGTGCCCACCCCGTGCAGGAACGGCAGATACGCCTGGTCCAGGTCGCGCGGGCGCCAGGACAACAGGGGAGTGTCCAGGGTGACGACCAGCGCGGTGAACCCGGCCGCCTTCGCCCGGTGCAGGAAGCTCCGGGCCACCTCCACGTCCTTCGGCCAGTAGAGCTGGAACCAGCGTTCGGCCTCGCCCATCGCCTGCGCGACCTGCTCCATCGGTGTGCTGGACGCAGACGACAGGATGAAGGGAACCCCCTGCGCGGCAGCTGCCCGGGCGGCCGCGGACTCGGCGTCCGGATGCATGATCGACAGCACTCCGACCGGCGCCAGCGCCAGCGGCGCCGGCAGCGCGCGGCCCAGCACCTCCACCGACAGATCACGCTCGTGCACGTCCCGCAGCATGCGCGGCACGATCCGATGCCGTTCGAACGCGGCCCGGTTGGCGCGAGCGGTGCTGCCGTCCCCGGCGCTGCCGGCGACGTACCCGAACGGACCCGGGCCGAACCGCCGCTCGGCCATCTCCTCCAGTTGGCTCGGGTCGGTGGGCAGCCGGGGCACGGCGCCCGTCATCCCGTTCAGGTAGATCTCGTACTGGAAGTCGGACCAGTGCTTCGCCATCCGTCCCGCCTGTCTGCTCGGCCGTGTCGTCCCGACGCATACTGGCCGGTATGCGCGGCGTGCGTCCAGCGCGGGGTGACCGGGACTCCGGCGATGCTCAGCCGCCGTCGGCCGGCGGTCCGTCCTGCCGGGGCTCGCCGTCCGGCCCCTGGGCCCGCACCCGCTGGACGTGCTCCAGCGACTCCCGCAGCTCGGTGAGCCAGTCGTCGGTGTGCCGTTGCACCAGACGCACGCACCAGGCCAGCGCGTCGCTGCGGCTCCGGGCCACACCGCCCGCGATGAGGGTGTCGAGCACCTGACGCTCCGGCTGGCGCAGCCGGGTCATGACGGGCGCGGCGACATGGGTGAACAGGACGCGGCGGCCGTCGCACTCCACGCCCCAGGAGACCTTCCGGCCGAAGCGGTGCTCGGCGTCGCGTGCGACCGCGATCCGGTCCTCCCGGGTGCGCTCACGGAACTCCTGGACCCTGCCCTCGACCGCCGCCTCCCGTTCGGCCGGCGAGGTGTCCTCCGCGGACCCGGGGCCGGGTATGCGGCCGATCACCAGGATTTCCTCGCGGTCGACCGTGATCTCGGCCGGCTCTTCGAAGAGGCCGTCGGGAAGCCGGCCCGCGAACCAGCCCCGTAGTTGTTCTCGTTGCTCGCTCGTAATCATGTAATGACCATTACTCGCTTCTTCCATGAACACAAGGGGCCGCGGAACGGTCCGCCGACAGCAGAATCGGAATGTTTCAGGCCGATTAAGGAACCGCGGGTATTCGGCCATCTGGCCACTTCGCATATGCGACGGCCGCCCGGTTACCGGGTCGAGCCCGATCCGTTCTGTCACTTCACGCCACTGATTCAACACGCAATGTTACTGAAACGTGCATGGTCGACGTGAGTTTCCGCCGGGGACTCGGCAGACTCCGGCACGCCGGTTCGGCACCACCGAGCACGGGCCGGCGACCGACGAAACGAAGCGGAAGGATGCACACAATGCGGAACACCGCGCGCTGGGCCACCACCCTCGGCCTTACGGCCGCAGCCGTCTGCGCACCCCTGTCCGGGGCCGCGCTGGCTGCTCCGGGAGATGCCCCGTCCGCGCTCTACGCCCCCTCGGCCCTGGTACTCACCGTGGGCCACGGCGACAGCGCGGCGACCGTCACGCCGGAACGCGCGGTCACCTTGACCTGTGCCCCCGGCCCCTCGGGCACCCACCCGGCCGCCGCATCGGCCTGCGCGGACCTGAACGACGTCGGAGGCGACCTCGACGCCCTGACGATGCGAGAGGGCGTCTTCTGCACCAAGCAGTACGACCCGGTGCTCGTCACCGTCGACGGGGTGTGGCAGGGACAGCGCGTCTCCTACGAACGGATCTTCTCCAACATGTGCGTGATGAACGCTCACGGTTCGAGCGTCTTCGCGTTCTGAGACCGGGATCGCACGGTTCCCGTGACCGCGCGGCGGCCCGCAGACTTGGGGAGTGCGAGCCCCCTCGCGGAACGTGCGATCCCGCGCAAGGAGGCCGACGGGCGGAGTGGGGCCGCCCGCCGGCCTCCGGGCTTTTCAGCGACCGGGCGGACTCACGTCCGGTCGCGGTGACTGGTGTCGCACCACGGATAGCGCCGGCTGCGGCGACAGGTGCACAGCGCCACCCGGAAGCGGTCGGAGGACACCACCGTGCCGTCCTCCAGCTCCACCTCCACCGGCCCCTCCAACAGCAGCGGCCCCTTGCGCTGCACGGTGACGCGTCGCGGGGCGTCAGACGGGGAGTTCGGCACGGACCACCACCAGCTCTTCCTCGTTCTCCGCCGCGGGCAGCAGCCCTTGCCGCCGCAGCCACTGCTCCCGGTCCCGCAGCACCGGACCGAACGCGATGCGCCGGCGCCGGGTCACCGCGGCCTTCATCCCCGCCGTCCGCAGCCCGTCGAGCGTCAGTTCGGGATCGCTGAGCGCGGACTGCACCAGCAGCAGCACACCGCCGGGCCGCAGCAGCGCCGGAACCTCCCGGCAGATCCGGTCCAGGACGAGCCGCCCGTCGTCGCCCGCGTCCCAGGCCCGCGCCGGGCCGCGCGGCAGCCCGCGCCCCGCGGGAGCCGGGACGTACGGGGGATTGGCGAGGATCAGGTCGAACGTCCGGCCCCGCACCGGATCGAAGAGATTCCCGTGCCGGACCCGGACGGGCACACCGGCCCGCAGCGCGTTCAGCCGGGTCGCGCACACCGCACGCCACGACACGTCGACCGCGGTGACACGGCTGCCGCGCCGTGCGGCGGCCACCGCCAGCGCCCCGGAGCCGGTGCCCACGTCGAGCACGTCGGCTCCCGGAGCAACAGGTTCCTCGAGCAGGGCGCCGGCCAGCAGCGCGGTGTCCTCCTGGGGGGCGTACACGCCCGGTGGTACGAGTGATTTCACAGGCGGCCGAGTACCCCCGTGCTCAGGAGTTATGGGTGAACTCCTGGGGCAGGGGCGTGCGCAGGCAGGAGCGGCCCGCCCGCCAGTCGGCGAGCAGCCGGTCGCCGAGCAGATCCTCGGTGAACACCGTGGCGTCCACACCGAAGGCGATGTCCGGGGCGAGATACGGCTCGTCCTCCAGCAGACCGCCGATGACGTCGTGCCGCACCACCTGCTCGTGCACCGCGTCCGCCTCCACGTGCTCGTCGTAGAAGTGCTCGGCGGCGGGACCCGCGCCCGTCCGGCGCATCGCCTCCGCGAGCCGCCGGGAACCGGGTGAGGAAGTGATCTCGACCGTCGCGAAATGTCCCACCAGAGCGCCCCTGAGGGAGCGATGGAGACCGAAGAGCGACATGAGGTTCACCGTGACGAGGAGCTCCGCGCAGGCGGCGTCCAGGTAGCGGCCGTACGTCGTGTCCAGGCCGAGGTCCTCCATGAGGTCGGCGAACAGGCGGGCATGCACACGGTCGGCCCGGCCGCCGCCGTACTCGTCGAACTCCACCGCCGCCATCGCCGCCTTGGCCCGGCCGCGCAGCCGGGGCAGCACCCAGGCGTGCGGGTCGGCCTCCTTGAGGTGGTACAGCGAGCGCAGCGCGGCGTACTCGCGCAGCTGCCACAGCTCGCCCTTGTCGCGCAGGAAGTGACTGACGCCCGTGCCGTCCACCGGCTCCACCAGGATCCCGGCGAGCGCGTCGTCGACACCGTCGTGGCGCCGGGCGTCCGCGCGGAGCGCGGTGAGGAAGCGCCGTTCCAGGGCGGCACGGGTGCGCAGCAGCTCGGGCTCCCACTCCAGGTCGGCACGGACGCCGTCGAACCCCCGGTAGTGGAGCTCGTAACAGACGTACAGGGCGAGCTGGAGGTCGTCGCCGTACACGGGGGCGGCCGCGATGTCCTCCTCGGGAGGCAGCGGGCCGGCGCTGCGCAGATGGTTGACGACGGCCCGGCTGAGGGGGCCGCGCGGTTCGGGCAGCAGTGGTTCCGATCGGGGGTGTTCCATGCCGCCCGGGTACCCGGACGGCGCACGGACACCCGCGTGTGCGTGGCACCGGACGCCCTTCGGGGTATCCCATGTCGGCATGAAGGCATTGGTGATCAACTGCACCCTCAAGAAGTCACCGGAGACCTCCAACACCGAGGCGCTCTTCCGGACCGTCACCGAGCAACTGGAGAAGGAAGGGGTGAGCGTCGACGTCGTCCGCGCGGTGGACCTCGACATCGCTCCGGGCGTGGTCAGCGAGGCCGTGCACGAGGGCGACGACTGGCCGGACGTGCACGCGAGGATCCTGGAGTCCCGCATCCTCGTCATCGCCACACCGACCTGGCTCGGCCAGCCGTCGTCGGTCAGCAAACGGGTCCTGGAGCGGATGGACGCGATGCTGTCCGAGACGGACGGCGAGGGCCGCCCCGTCGCCTACAACCGGGTCGCCGGGGTGGTCGTCACCGGAAACGAGGACGGCGCGCACCACGTCATCAGCGAGATCACCGGCGGTCTGCAGGACATCGGGTACACCATCCCGGGCCAGGCGTGGACCTACTGGAACCAGGGCCCCGGCCCCGGACCGAGCTTCCTCGAGGGCGGCAGCGGCCACGACTGGTCCCGCAGGACGGGCCGTGCCATGGCCGCCAACCTGCTGGGCGTGGCCCGGGCCCTCGAGGCCCGTCCGCTCGGCCCGCCGCCGCAGTAGGAGGCCCCAGGGCCTGTTTCGTTCGGATCACCCTCCCACAGCCAGGCAGATCCGAACGCGCGGCCCTAGTCGCCCCGGGACTCCTCCTGGGCCTCGGTGTTGGGGGTGATGGCGTCGCCGGCCTCACCGCGGTGACCGCGGGAACCGGTGGAGGCCTGGTCGCGGCGTTCGGCCTCCTCGACCTCGCGCAGTACCTCCTCCACGGCCGACTCGGGCTCCTTGCGGTCGTCCTGCTCGGACACGGTGTCTCCTCTCGTCGTACGTCTCGGTCAGCCGCGCGCGGTGGCGATGCGCAGGGGCACGGGGTCGGTGGCGGCCGCCTCCTTCTCGTTGAGGCGGGTGATCTCCGCCCACCAGGACGGACCGTCCTCGATGTGGCGCAACAGCACCCCCTCGCGCAGCGCCCAGGGGCAGATCGTCACCGTGCGCAGGCCGGTCAGCTTCATCGCCGTGTGCGCCACCACCGCCCCCGCCAGGCTCTGCACGGAGCGCGGCGCGGAGATCCCGGGCAGCCTGGCGCGCTCGGCGGCGGGCAGGGCGGCCAGCTGGTCGATCGCCACCCGCAGGTCCTTGCTGGACAGCTCCCGCTCCACGAACGGTCCGTGCCGTCCGGGCGCCGCCCCGCACAGCCGCCCCAGCTGCTGGAAGGTGCGGGAGGTGGCGACCGCCGTGCGGGGGCCCTCCCAGCGGATCCGGGCCGCCGCGTCCCGCAGCTGGTGGCGCACCCGTCGGCGCAGGGCCCGTACCCGGTCGGGGGAGGGCGGGTCCTCCCGCTCGAAGTACTCGTGCGTCAGCCGCGCCGCACCCAGCGGCAGCGAGGCGGCGAAGTCGGGCAGCCTGCCGCGTCCGAAGGCGACCTCCAGTGACCCTCCGCCGATGTCCAGCAGCGCCAGCGGTCCGCAGCGCCAGCCCATCCAGCGGCGCGCCGCGAGGAACGTGAGCTCCGCCTCGACCTCGCCCGGCAGGGTGCACAGGTCGACACCCGTCCGCTCCCGGACCGTGCGCAGCACCTCCTGCCGATTGGGGGCGCCGCGCACCACGGCCGTCGCGAAGGCCAGGGGGCCCGTCGCGCCCCAGCGCGCGGCGGTCCTGTTCGCCGCGGCCACGGCGTCCACCAGGTCCTCAACGGCCTGCTCCGGCACCGGCCCACCCGGCGTGACCTGCTCGGACAGCCGCAGTCGCCATTTGGCGGTGTGCACCGGAAGGGGTGCACCGCCCTCGGTGTCCGACACGACGAGTCTGACGGTCTTCGATCCGACGTCCACCACGCTGGTTCGCATGGCCCGTGGGTACCCACTTACCGCGCGGACCAACGGACGGGCCGCCGAGGACGGCGAAGACACGCCACCGACGCCGCCGGGCCGCATGGAGACCCGAACCCCATGTATTCCTTGACAGGAATATAACTGCAGAGGCATATTGGAGCCATGTCCGACGCCCTCTGGGCCGCCCTCGCCGATCCGCACCGGCGGGCCATCGTCGCCCTGCTCCTCGAGCGGCCGAGGTCCGTGGGCGAGATCGCGCAGGCGCGCGGCCTGAGCCAGCCCAGCGCCTCCAAGCACCTGAAGGTGCTCCGGGAGGCGGGCCTGGTCCGGGTACGGCAGGACGCGCAGCGCCGCGTCCACGCCCTCGACCCCGCCCCGATGGCCTCCCTCGACGCCTGGCTCGCCCCGTACCGCAAGCTGTGGAACGAGAGCCTCGACGCGCTGGGCCGCCGCCTCGACGAGCGGCCGGACACCACCGGCACTCCCGCACCGAAGGACTGATCCCCATGCCCGCCGAGCCCACCGGCACCTTCCTCACCCTGGACGACGGACGCCCGGCCGTCCGCTTCACCCGCGAGTACGACCACCCCGTCGACCGGGTCTGGCAGTTCGTCACCGACCCCGACGAACTGGCCCACTGGTTCCCCTCCCGCGCCGAGATCGAGCTGCGCCCCGGCGGCACCGTGTCCTTCAGCGGCGACCCCGCCCTTGCCGACACCACCGGCCGGGTCATCGCCGTGGACGCGCCCCGCCACCTGTCCTTCACCTGGGAGGAGGACGAGCTCCACTTCGACCTGGAGGACCTCACGGACAAGCGCACCCGCTTCACCCTCACCAACGTCCTCGGCGCCGGGGACACCGCCGCCCGCAACAGCGCCGGCTGGGACGTGTGCCTCGCCGCGCTGGACGCGTGGGCCAGGGGCGAGCGGTTCGAGGGGCCGCACGCGGGGGCCGGGGCCCCGTGGCAGGACCTGTACGCGGCCTACGTCTCGGCGGGCGTGCCCTCCGGCGCTCCCGTGCCGGGCATGGACGCCTAGGAGGGCACCCGGCTCACGCCAGCTGGCGCCGCACCAGCTCGTGCAGGCGTCCGCCGGTGTCGGCGAGGAGCTGGGCGGGCGGACCCTGCTGGACCACCTTGCCGCCCTCCATCACCACCACCCGGTCCGCGTCCAGAACCGTCGACAGCCGGTGCGCGATCACGATCCGCGTCGCCCTCAGGGCCTTGGTGCTCTCGATCACCGTGCGCTGCGTCTCGTTGTCCAGGGCGCTGGTCGCCTCGTCGAAGAAGAGGATCCGCGGCCGGCGGATCAGCGCCTGGGCGATCATCAGCCGCTGCCGCTGACCGCCGGAGACAGCACCGCTGCCGGACACGATGGTGTGCAGCCCCATCGGCATCCGCCGGATGTCCTCGGCCAGCCCGGCCATCTCCGCCGCCGCCATCGCCTCCTCGGGGGTGTACGGCTCGGTCCCGCAGATGACGTCCAGGATGGACCCGGTGAACGGCTGGGCGTGCTGAAGCACCACACCGCACTGCCGGCGCACCGCCGACTGGTCGAGCGCGGCCAGGTCCTGGCCGTCGTAGAGCACACTGCCGGACAACGGCCGGTCGAACCCGATCAGCAGCCGCAGCAGCGTGGACTTGCCGCAGCCGCTCGGGCCGACCACCGCCACGAACTCGCCCGGCCGTGCCTCGAACGACACGTCGTCCAGGACCAGCGGCCCGTCGTCGGAGTAGCGGAAGGACAGCCGCCGCGCCTCGACGGCGCCGGACAGCGGACCCGGCCGGGTGCTGGCCGCCCGCACCTCCGGCGTGGCGTCGAGCACCGGCCTGATCTGCTCGAACAGCGGCAGCGCCGCGACCGCCGACACGAACGCGCCGGTCAGCTGGGTGACCGAGGTCAGAACCATCGTCACCGACGTGTTGAACGTGAGGAACTCCGCCGCCGTCATCGAGCCGCGCGCCGGTCCCGCCAGCAGCATGAACATCGCCAGGGTGACCAGCGGCAGATAGACCGCGCCCAGCACCGCCGTCAGATTCTTGATCCGGCCGGCCTTCTGCTGGAGCTCGCGGCTGCGGGCGAACTGGGACGCCCACGCGGCGTACGCGTAGTTCTCCGCCGCCGCCACCCGTAGCTTCGGCAAGCCGCGCAGCGTCTGGAACGCCTGGTTGTTCAGCTTGTTGGTGAGCACCACCAGGTGCCGCTGCCAGCGCACCTGCCACAGCCCGAGCCCCAGGAACACGCCGGCGATGACGACCAGCATCCCGATCGCGGCCAGCGCCATCGGCACGCTGAACCACAGCAGCAGCCCCAGGTTCACCGCCCCCACGGTGACCGACTGGGTCACCGTGGGCCCCACGCCGGCCAGGAGCCGGCGGATCGCGCTGATGCCCATCGCCGCGCTCGCCAGCTCACCGGTGGAGCGTTCCGTGAAGAACTTGGTCGGCAGCCGCAGCAGCCTGTCCCAGACGGCCGGCTGGAGGGTGGCCTCCACCCGGCCCTCCAGACGCAGCAGGGTGAGGTTCTGCAGCAGCATGAAGGCGGCGGCCACGACACTTCCGATGATCACCGCGAGACACAGCTGCACGATCAGTTCGGTCTGCGCCGTCGGCACGAACTCGCCGAGCACCTTGCCGGTCGCGAGCGGCACCAGGGCCCCGATCGCCACCGTCACCAGGCCGCTCAGCAGCAGACCGGTCAGATCGCCCCGCGTACCCGTCATACAGAACCGCAGCAGCCGCAGCGGGCTCAGCCGCCGCTCGGGCAGCGGGCGGTAGAACATCACCGCGCGGGGTTCGAACTCCTCGGCGTTCGCCTTCTCGACCGGCGTCTCCCGGCCGGTCGCCGGATGCACCGCCACATAGCCGCCGCGCCGCCACAGCAGCGCCACGGGAGCGCCCGACAGCGCGCGGTGACCCACCAGCGGACCGACGTCGTCCCGCCACCACCGGCCGTCCAGCCGTACGACACGGGTGCGCACCCGGGACGCCAGGGCGATCTGCTCGACCGGATCGAGCCGGTCCCCGCCGGTCCCGGACTGCGCGGGCGCGGCGAGCGGAATGCCGGCCGCCCGGGCCACCAGCCTGCACGCCGCGTACGTGGCGTCCGCGTCGGCCGCCGTCGTACGCTGCCCGGACCGCTTGCCGATCGCCGCCAGCAGCGTCCGGTCGGCCTGGGCCCGCACCGCCTCGCCGGCCCTGATGCCCTCGGCGGTCCGGGTCTCGTGGGTCTGCTCCAGCTGCTCGATCCACCGGTCGAGCGTGGTCATCAGCCGGTACTGCTGGTCGACCATGCTCTGCCACAGCGCGGGATCCATCAGCAGATCGGCCGCCGCCTCCGCCCCGTACAGCGAGCCGTACTGCGCACTGCCCGGGGGGACCTGCATCCAGAACACGTCGTCGTCGGTGGGGGCCGTGGCCCGTTCCGTCGCCATCGGCGCCTGGAACAGCACCGACAGGCTCCGTCCCACACCCAGCGCCAGGGCGTACTCCAGCGGGCTCGTCGTCGGCGGCACGTACTGCGGGTTGCCGTACTCGTCGTACGACCAGGTCTGGGTGCTCGCCGGCTGGTACAGCTCGCGCAGGCCGATGCGGTGCACCACGCAGTCCCGCAGTGGACGCGCCACCAGCGTGTGCGCCGGACCGGCCACCGGGCCCAGCACCAGCGAACCCGCCTCCAGCCGGCCCAGGTGGTGCCAGTGGCCCTGCTGCCCAGCGTCGACCGCGAACAGGTCCACGGCGCCGGACGCGATCAGCCACAGCGTCTGGGGCCCCTCCAGGTCCAGCCGGCCGAACCCGGAGCAGTCGATCGGCGTGCCCAGCGACCCGAGCGCGCCCAGGACGAGGTCGCCGCCCTGACCCTCGTGCACGGCTGTCATCTCATCGCTCCCTGACCAGTGCCGCGTACGCGCCGCCGCGCGCCACCAGCTCCTCGTGCCGCCCGCGCTCCACGACCGTGCCCTGGTCCAGCACGACGATCTCGTCGCTGTCGCGCACCGTGCTCAGCCGGTGCGCGATCACCACGCACGCGCAGCCGCGCCGGCGCAGATTGTCCATCACGGTCAGCTCGGTCTCGGCGTCCAGCGCGCTGGTCACCTCGTCCAGCACCAGGATGCTCGGCCGGCGCACCAGCGCCCGCGCGATCTCCAGGCGCTGGCGCTGACCGCCGGAGAAGTTCCGGCCGTCCTGCTCGACCGGACTGTGGATGCCGCCCGGCCGGCGCACGATCACGTCCCACAGCGCCGCGTCCTTGAGCGCCTCCACCACGGCCTCGTCCGGGATCGACGGGTCCCACAGCGCCACGTTGTCGCGGACGGTCCCCTCGAACAGGAACACGTCCTGGTCGACGAAGGAGACGGACGCCGCCAGCGCCCCGCGCGGAATGTCCTCGATGCGCTGTCCGTCGATCCGGATCACACCCTCCCAGGGCGCGTACAGACCCGAGATCAGCCGCGACACCGTGGACTTGCCGCTGCCGGAACCACCCACCAGCGCCACCTGCTGTCCGGGGCCCACGGTCAGGTCGAAGCCGGTCAGCAGCGGCTTGTCCAGCGGGTTGTAGCCGAAGCTGAGATTCTGCAGTTCGACATGGCCGTGCAGACGGCGGGTCGACTCGCCGGCGCCGGGACGGCCGTAGAGCGGGTCGGTCCGGAAGCTCTCCACGTCCTTCAGCCGGGCCACGTCCGCGGCGAAGTCCTGGATCCGGCCGGCGACGCCGTTGAGCCGGGTCAGCGGGGCGGTGAACCGGGTGACGAGCGCCTGGAAGGCCACCAGCAGACCGACCGAGATGTGCCCCTCGACCGCCCGCATGCCGCCGATCCACAGGATGAGCGCGCTGTTGAGCGTGGCGAGCGTCGGGGCGACGATGCCGAGCCACGCGCTCGGCACGCCGAGCCGCTGCTGTTCCTCCAGGGTGGTCGCGTGCTGCCCGGCCCACTTGCGGAAGTAGCCGTCCTCGCCGCCGGTCGCCTTCAACGTCTCGATCAGCTGCAGCCCCGTGTACGCCGTGTTGGTGAGCCGCGCCGTGTCCGCCCGCAGCTTCGCCGTACGGGTCGCGCGCAGCCGGATGACGACCCGCATCGCCACGATGTTCAGCAGCGCCACCCCGATGCCCACGAAGGTCAGCTGCGGGTCGTAGCTGTACAGCAGCACCGCGTACAGCATGACCACCACGGCGTCCACGCCGGCCGACGACAGGTCGCGGGCCAGCGTCTCGGCCACCGCGTCGTTGGACTGCAGGCGCTGCACCAGGTCGGCCGGGCTGCGCTGGGCGAAGAACGTCACCGGCAGCCGCAGCAGATGGCGCAGGAAGCGGGCGCTGGACAGCGTCGACGAGATCAGCCGGCCGCGCAGCAGGTTGCCCTGCTGGAGCCAGGTCAGCACCAGCGTCAGCAGCACGCACGCGCCCATCGACGTGAACAGCACGTCCAGCGTCGAGGTCCGCCCGCCGATCAGGAAGTCGTCGATGAAGGTCCGGCTGAGCCCGGGCACCGCCGCGCCCACCGCCACCAGCAGCAGGCTCGACAGCACCACGGCGGGCAGGGTGCCCGCCGTGCCGCGCAGCCGGGCCGGCATCGCACCGAGCACGCCCGGCTTGCGGCCGCCCCGGGTGAAGTCCTCGCCGGGCTCCATCACCAGCACGACACCCGTGAAGCTGCCGTCGAACTCCTCCAGGGGGACGAACCGCCGCCCCTTGCCGGGGTCGTTGACGTACACCCCGCGCCGGCCGAACCGGCGGCCCATGCCGTCGTAGACGACGTAGTGGTTGAACTCCCAGAACAGGATGGCCGGCGCCGTCACCTCGGCGAGGGCGGCCAGGTCCATCTGCATGCCCTTGGCGGTCAGTCCGTAACTGCGCGCCGCCTTGAGCAGATTGCTGGCGCGTGAGCCGTCCCGCGAGACACCGCAGGCGATGCGCAGTTCCTCCAGCGGGACGTGGCGGCCGTAGTGGCCGAGCACCATCGCGAGCGAGGCGGCACCGCACTCCACGGCCTCCATCTGGAGCACGGTGGGGGTACGGACGGTCCTGGCCCGCGACTTGGGCACGGTGCGCCTGGGCGGGGCGGCACGTCGCCTGCCGCGGGTCTCCTGCGCGGTGCTCACGGCAGCAGCCAGTCGACGGGGCGCCGGTCGGCCAGCCGGATCGACGCCGAGGCGAGGGTCATCGAGGTCAGCGCGAACGGCGGCCCCTCCGCGGAGGACCACGCGTAACCGCTCTCCGTGGCGGACGACTTCTCCAACTCGACCGTGACGGCCACCGGTCTGCCCTTCTTCGTGAACTGCTCGCCCAGTTGGGCGTCCCCGAGGAACGCGGCGATCTGCTGGGCGGACTGGGGCGAACGGTCCACCGTCCTCACCTCACCGTGCAGCACGCCGTACTCCTGGCTCGGCACCGACTGAACGGTCAGGTCGACGGAGGCATCGGCGGGGATGCCGGCGGCGCTCTCGGCGGGGACGTACACCGTGGCGTACAGGGGTGCCTTGCCGCCGGTGACCTTCTCCACGGCGGCGACGTTCGCCCCGGTGCCGATGATCTGGCCGGTGCTGGCGGCGAGCGCGCTGATCCGGCCCGCGTCGAGGGTGCGGACGACCGTGTCGCCGCGCTCGGTGCGCACCTTCAGAACGGGGGAGCCGGCGGGCAGCCGCTCGCCCTCCTTCGCGAGAACAGCGGTGACCTGGCCGGCCACGGGGCTCTGCAGGACGTAACTGCCCTGCCCGTATGTGAGAACGGCGGGCGCGCCGACCGTGGAGGACACCGATCCGGTCAGCGCCCACACCGAGGCGGCCGCCATCGCGATCACTGTCACGGACAGCACCAGCCAGCCCTGCGGGCGGGCGAAGCGCACCGGGAGATCGAGCTCCTCCGGTGACTGGAGCTTGGCGAGGGCCTGTTGGCGGAACTGCACGGGTCTTCCCTCACCTGGACGAACTGTGCGAACTGTGCGATGTGACGGGGAGGCAGCGGCCGCACCACAGAGTCCCGGAGCCGGGGCGGCTCCGGGACTCGGCGACGCAAGGGCGCGATCAGAGACCGGCGACCAGGTTCGTGACCGGGGCGGTGTTCAGGCCGGTGACACCCTCGACGGTGCCGACGGCCGTGTCGACCAGGGCGGAAACCGGGGCGATGCCGTCCACCGCGCCCGTCAGGGTGTTCACGGCGTTCACGGACAGGCCGCCGGAGACGTTGTCGAGGTCGGCGTCGGAGATCTCGACGGTCTCGACCTGGGGGGTGGAGTTCATGTGGGAACTTCCCTTCGTATGGAATTTCACAAGGGGGGAGCGGCCTCCTCCGGTGACAGATGAAGGCCGCGACCGCGGGCGCCGGACGCCCGTCGCCGGGAGCCCGGAACGGCCTTGCGGTGCGATGGATCAAAGCACGCTGCGGGTGCGGGCTTCCAATCAATCAAACGTCTCACCAGGCAACTTGCGCCCCACGGGCGCTCAAGCGTGCAGACGAGGGCACGGGTCGGCGGCGAGTTCTTCACATGCCCCACCGCATCGCCTCATCCGGCCACTTGCGGCCCCCTGGCCGGAATCCGGCACACCGGCCGCAAAGGCGTGTCCCGGTCGGCCGGCGTGTGGATGAACTCCGGCTCCGGTGACCGGGTTGGGCATTCGCTGTGCAGATTCGCTGAAGCCGGGATTCCGCTCCGGGGTCACCACGCGCCGCGCACATCTGGTGACGTTGTGTAAGGGTGTGGCGCCGTTGAACACGCCCGCCGCCCCATGCGTACCAACAGCCATCCAGGCGCCCCCGACAGCTGCCGAACGGCGGCACGACTCCGGTCCCCCACAGGAGGTCGAGAAGTTTGAGTCACAAGCGAATTCCGAAGCGCAAGGCCGCGATAGCCGCAGGCGGTGTGGTGGCGCTCGGAGCCGCCGCGATCCTGCTCCCGAACGCCAACGCGTCGCAGGACGGCGCGTCGAGCGACGCAGCGGCGGCGCCGAAGACCCTGAAGGCGGGCGACGCCTCGGATCTCGCCTCGCAGCTCGCCGGGCTCCTCGGCGACGCGTTCGCCGGCTCCTACTACGACGGCGAGAACAAGCAGCTCGTCGTCAACGTCGTACCGGGCGACAACAACAACGTGATCGTGCAGGCCAAGAAGGCGGGCGCGGCCGTCCGCGAGGTCGACAACAGCATGACCGAGCTGGAGGCCGGGGCGCAGACGCTGAAGGCGGAAGCGACCATCCCCGGCACGTCGTGGGCCGTGGACCCGCGCACCAACAAGATCCTCGTCACCGCCGACAGCACGGTGACCGGCGAGAGGTGGGACCAACTGGAGTCCACCGTGCAGAGCCTCGGCTCGGGCATGGCGACCATCAAGAAGTCCGCGGGCACCTTCAAGACGTTCGTGTCCGGCGGTGACGCCATTTTCGCCGGCGGAGCGCGCTGCTCGCTCGGCTTCAACGTCACCGCGGGCGACGGCACTCCGGCGTTCCTGACGGCCGGTCACTGTGCCGCCGGGGGTGACCAGTGGTCCGACGCGCAGGGCGGACAGCCGATCGCCACCGTCGACCAGGCGGTCTTCCCGGGACAGGGCGACTTCGCACTCGTGAAGTACGACGACCCCGCCACGCAGGCGCCGAGCGAGGTCAACGTAGGCGACCAGACGGTGGCGATCTCCCAGGCCGCGGAGGCCACCGTCGGCCAGCAGGTGTTCCGGATGGGCAGCACCACCGGGCTCGCCGACGGTCAGGTGCTCGGCCTGAACGCCACGGTGAACTACCCGGAGGGCACGGTCACCGGTCTCATCCAGACCAACGTCTGCGCCGAACCCGGTGACAGCGGCGGCTCGATGTTCACCCAGGACGGCCTCGCCATCGGCCTGACCTCAGGGGGCAGTGGCGACTGCACGTCCGGCGGCGAGACGTTCTTCCAGCCGGTCACCACGGCCCTGGAGGCGGTGGGCGCGACCCTCGGCGCGGGAGGCGGCGCGGGCGCCGGCGAGCAGGCGGGCGGCGGTGAGCAGGCCGGAGGTCAGGACGCCGGGGGTGAGCAGCCCGGCGCCGGAGAGGAAGCAGACGCGGGCGAGGAGGCAGGCGCGGGCGCCGGTGACGCAGCAGGCGAGGAAGCCGAGGACGACTCCGGCCTGACCCAGACGCACTGACACCCCCACCCCGAGGCAACCCGGCCCGGCCCCGCCCCACATCCGCGGCGAGGCCGGGCCGCTCGCGTGGCGCGGAGGGACCGGGCTGCCGGAGAACGCCCTGTGTCCGGACCCGGGGCCGGGTGGTGGCCACCTCACCGTCGAGCCGGGCAGCCGGGTGGGCTCGAGCGGGCCGGTTCAGGTGTCCGGCAGTGCCCTGAGGAGCAGTACCGCGATGTCGTCCAGGCGGCCCTCCGCGTCCGCGCCGTGCTGCACCAGTGCGTCGGCGAGCTCGTCCAGCGGCAGATCGCCCAGACCCGCGAGGCGCCGGCTGAGATCGGCGACGGCGTCCTCGAAGTCCGTACCCGGGGACTCCACCAGACCGTCGGTGTACAGCACGAGCAGCGAACCCGGCGCGAGGTCCACCTCCGTCGACGGATAGGCCGCCGAGCCGTCGATCCCCAGCAGCGGGCCACCGGCCAGGTCCAGCACCCGGACCCGCCCGTCCGGCCTGCGCAGAAGCGGCGGCGGATGCCCCGCCCGGGACATCACGGCCCGGCCGTGCGCGGGGTCGAGCCGCAGATACAGACAGCTCGCGAACAGCTCCGAACCCAGGTCCAGCAGTAGCCGGTTGGTGCTGCGCATGACCTCCTCCGGTGCCTGTCCGACGGCCGTGTACGCGCGCACGGCGGTGCGGACCTGCCCCATCAGCCCGGCCGCGGTCACGTTGTGCCCCTGCACGTCCCCGATCACCGCGGCCGCCATGCCCTGCGTCGGCACCAGGTCGTAGAAGTCGCCTCCGATCTCCATCCCCTGGGTCGCCGGAAGATAGCGCGCGGCCGCCTCGATACCGGTCAGCGACGGGAGCGTGTGCGGCAGCAGCGCCTCCTGCAGCCCGTGCGCCAGCCGGTGCTTGGCGTCGTAGAGCAGGGCCCGCTCCAGAGCCTGGGCGATCAACCCCGCCAGACTGGTCAGGACCGCCCGTTCCTCCGTCGCGAAGTGGTGCGAAGCGGTGTAGGACAGCACGCACGTCCCCACCGGGCGGCCCGAGGCGATCAGCGGCAGATACGCCCACGCCGTGAACTCGGACAGATGCGCCGCCAGCGCCGGATACAGGCGCTCGAGCTCCGCACGGGACTCGAAGAAGGCGGGCACACCGGTGCGCAGCACCTGGCTGCCGGGGGTGGGCTCCGACAGCGGCATCCCGTCGTACCGCTCCACGACCCGCCGGTCCCGGTACCCGCGGTGTCCCAGAATGCGCAGCCGGCCCGCCCGGGACCCGAGGATCACCAGCCCTTGGCTGCCCACCGCCGGCGCGATCTCGTCCGCGACGAGCTGCACCACGTCCTGCACCCCTACCGCCTCGGTCAGCGCACCGGCCAGGCTCAGCACTTGAGTGATGGTGACCAGCCGCGTACCCGCCCGCCCCGAAGACGGCGCCGTGCGGTTCATCTCCGTGACCGCGCGCGCCCGGCTGATACGGACACTGAGTCCGGTCGTACTCGGATACAGCCGGAAGGAAAGCCACTCGTTCGGGGGACGCAGCGCGACGAACGAGGTGACGTGCTGGCTGAACAGGGCGGCCCGGTAGCGGTCCTCGTAGACGGGGTCGTTCAGCCACGGCACCGACGCCCACAGATGGGCGCCCAGCAGCCGGGTGGTCGGGACACCGAGCAGCTCGGAGGCGGCGGCGTTGACGAACCCGACCCGCCCGTGCACATCGAGCGAGCACAGGCCGTACGGCAGCCGGGACACCATCCGGGCCGCCTCCACCGAGCCGAGCGTGCCGGCCATGCCGCCCACCAGCGGTGCCGCCAGCAGATCCGGCTCGGGTGCCAGCGGCAGGCTCTGCTCGGCGGCCCGCTCCAGCCGCACCGCCAGCCGGCCGCAGGCGGCGGTCAGATGATCGCGCTCCCAGTCGGACAGCTCCGGCGGGTGCGTACCGGGCCAGGTCACGAAGACCGCGCCGTACGCCTTCGTCGCGGTCGCCACCGGCAGCGCGGCCAGGGAGAAGGGGTACGGCAGCACCATGGCGATCCGGGGATAGTGGCGGGCCATCTCCTCCTCGCCGCCCACCCAGACCAGCCGCCGCTCACGCACCGCGTCGGACACCGGGATCGGGGCGCTGAGCCCCACCCGCTCCCACGGGGCCGCGAAAGCGCGCGGCAGCCCCGCCATGACCGCCATCTCCAGCACCGGCTGGTCCGGCGCGAGCAGGTACACCGCTCCGGAGTGCGCGTGCACCTCGTCCATCATCGAGGCCAGCGACAGCGACAGCAGCGGACGGCCGACCGGCGTCCGCACACCGGCGGGCGCCTGCGCGGAGGACTGCCCCTCGGACACGCCGACCACCTCCTCGCACGGCCGCGGGACTCAAATCTCCCCCTTGTGGCGCCCGCGCGCACGACGAGCGGCGAGGCACAAGGGGCCGGAGGCCCGGGGGAGCGGGCGGAGCTCTGTCCCGCTCCCGTGACGCACCACTCCGGTTACCCCGCCCCCGGCGCCATAAGGCTCACGCCGGGAACCGGCGAAGCGGGGCCCCCTCGAGCCGCCGAACGCCCGCAGGGGCTGCGCAGGTGACCCATAAGCGCTGTAATGGCGAACGTGGTCGGTGAGGGCGCTGCGGGACGCAGCAGGAGAACACTGCGTGCGGAAGGCGCCCTGACCGCGATCGCGGTCGATCCGGACTCACCCCAACGGGCGCGCAGGATCCTGGAGCAGGCCCTCGTCTTCGCCGGCGCCGCGTTCGCCGCCCTGTACACACCCGGCGCGGACGGAGAACTGCTCTACCTGGCGGAGTCCGCCGGAGTCCCGAGGACGCTGTGCGGGGTGCGCGACAGCTACTCCGTCGCAGGTCACTCCCCGGTGGCCGAGGCCTACCGCGGGCGGCCGGTGTGGCTGGGCCCGGAGGACCTCGCGGCACAGGCCCAGTCGCGGCGCGTGCCCAGCCGTGACTTCCATCTGGCGGCCCTGCCCGTGCGCCACGACGGCGGAGGCTGTCTGCTCGCGGTGAGCGAGCGCGCCGGAGGCTTCGACACCGACGACCGCCTCTGCCTCGGCCTCGTCGCCGACGCCATCGCCTTCCCCGCGGCACCCGCGCCCGCCGACGGCTCGGAACTGCCGCCGGGCGGCTTCAGCCTCGCCATGGACACCGGCCGGGTCCGCGTCGACCAGGCCGTCCTGGAACTGTTCGGCATGGACCCGGGCGAGTTCGACGGGCGGGTGGAGACCCTGATGGGTCTGACGGTGCCGGAGGACCTGCCCTCGCTGATGTCCGTCGTCGAGGCCGACCACATGACGATCGGTGAGCGGGAACTGGAGTTCCGGGTGCTCCAGCCCGCCGGCCCGCCCAAGTGGCTCCGGCTGCGCGGCCGGCTGGTGCCGGGCGGCGAGGGACACCCGGCGCGGCTCGTCGGCTCCGTCGCCGACGCCTCGACGCTGCGCTCCGACATCACGGACGTGGCCCGCGTCCAGCGCCTCGCCGCCGCACTGGCCACCGCCGTCACCGTCCGCGACGTCGGCAAGGCCGTGGTCGCCGCACTGCGCAGGCCGCTGCGGGCCGACCGGATCGCGCTCGCCGAACTGGAGAGCGACCGGCTCGTCGTCACCGTGCTCGACCCGCCCGAACCCGAGGCCTGGCCGGAGCTGTGGCGTGCGGAGTGGCGCACCGAGTGGCCCGACGCACCCGTGCGCACCATGCCGACCCTCGCCGCCGCGCTGCGCGAGGGCCGCGCGGGCATCTGGCCCGCCGGGTCCCCGCTGGAGGCCGCGCTCGCCGAGGTGGGCCCGGGCGGCCTGGCCGTGCTTCCGCTGCCCGCCGGCAACCGCATGGCCGGAGCCTGCCTGATCGGCTGGGACACCCCGCACGACTTCGGCGCCGACGAACGCGCCCTGCTCACCGCCGCCGCGGGCCTCGCCGGACAGGCCCTGATGCGGGCCCGCGCCCTCGACGCCGAGCACGAACTGGTCGGCATGCTGCAACGCCAGCTGCTGCCGCGCCGCCTGCCCCGGCTGCCCGGCGCGGTCGCCGTCGCCCGGTATCTGCCCAGTACCGCCGGGCTGGAGCTCGGCGGCGACTGGTACGACGTGATCCCGCTGCCCGACAACCACGTCGCGCTCGTCATCGGTGACGTCCAGGGCCACAGCGCCGGCGCCGCCACCCTCATGGGCCAGATGCGCACCGCGCTGCGCGCCTACGCCGTCGAGGGACACCCGCCGGACGTGGTGGTCTCCCACGCCAACCGGCTGCTCATGGACATGGAGACCGACCTCTTCGCCACGTGCTGCTATGTCGACATCGACATGGAGGAGGGCTTCGCCTGGTGCGTCCGCGCCGGCCATCTGCCGCCGGTCCTGCGTCACCCGGACGGCCGTACGGAGATCGCGGAGGCCGAGGGCGGCCCGCCGCTCGGGGTGGTGCGGCAGAGCGACTTCCCCATGAGTCCGCTCCGGCTGCAGCCCGGCACGATGGTCGCGCTCACCACGGACGGCCTGGTCGAGTCGCACGAGGCCGACATCGACGACGGCATGGACCGCTTCGCGCGGCAGCTGTCCGGTGCCGACCCCGCCCACCTCGGGGCGGTCGCGGACGCCCTGCTCGGCAAGGCCCCGCGCAGCGACGACGTGGCGCTGCTGCTGATGCGGTACGACGGCATGACCTTCCGCCCGCTGCGGGAGAGCTGGACGGTGTGGCGGGTGCCCCAGGCGGTGGGGCACGCCCGCCGCTTCACCCGGCGCACCCTGCGTTCCTGGGGTGTGACCGAGGACCTCGACGCCCCTCTGCTCGCCGTCTCCGAGCTGGTCACCAACGCCCTGGTGCACACCGACGGCCAGGTCCGGCTCGACCTCACCCTGGTCAACGGGCGGCTGCGCCTCGCCGTGGCCGACGCCTCGCCCCGCACCCCGGTGAAACCCACCAGCATCGGCTGGGAGGCCACCGGCGGCCGGGGCATCCTGCTCGTCGAGGCCGTGTCGGCTGCCTGGGGCACGCTCCCCGTCAGCGGGGGCAAGCAGGTGTGGGCGGAGTTCGTCCTGCACTGACGACGACTGCACCGACGACGACAGTGGCGGCGAGGAGGGAGACGGAAGAATCGGCGGGGCGGCAGGCGGCACCGCCGCCCGGGCGGCCGTCAGAGCCGCTTCAGCAGCTCCTGGGCGAGCGGCGCGGAGGACGCCGGGTTCTGACCCGTGATCAGGCTCCGGTCGGTCACCACGTTCGGCAGCCACGGCGCTCCCGCCCGCACCCGCACACCGGCCTCGGCGAGCCGGCCCTCGAGCAGCCACCGCACCTTGTCGCCGAGGCCGACCTGCATCTCCTCGGCGTCGGTGAACGCGGCGACCTCGTAACCGGCGAAGGCGTTGGTGCCGTCCGCCCGTACGGCGGCGAGCAGGGCGGCCGGGCCGTGGCAGACCACGGCGAGCGGCTTGCCCGACTCCAGCGTCTCCACGAGCAGCCGGCCGGAGCCGGGGTGCACGGCGAGGTCCTCCATGGGGCCGTGGCCACCGGGGTAGAAGACCGCCGCGTACTCGTCCGGCCGGACGTCCTCCAGCCGGAGCGGCCGCCGGAGCTCGGTGAAGGACTCCAGTGCCTTCGCGAGACGGTCCGCGTTCTCCGGTCCGCCGTTCATCTCGGGCGTGAGGGAGGCCGGGTCGACGGTGGGCACGACCCCGCCGGGAGTGGCGACGACGACCTCGTGACCCGCGGCCCGCAACGCCTCGTACGGTGCGACGGCCTCCTCGGCCCAGAACCCGGTGGGGTGCGTGGTGCCGTCGGCCAGGGTCAGCCGGTCGGCTCCGGTGACCACGAAAAGAATCTTCGACATGTGCTCACTTCCGGTGCGCGGTTGCTTTCGACACCTCGACGGTAGAGGCCCCGAGCTGATGCGTTCCAATGCCGGTTTCCATGTCTGCCATAGGAAAACCAATGGATGACCGCGGGTAGTCTCGTCGTCGTGAGCCGCAGCGAAGACAACCGCACACCCGGGGACGGCACCGTTCCGCCCGACCTGAACCTGCTGCGCACCTTCCTCGCGGTGCACCGTTCCGGCTCCTTCACGGCCGCCGCACAGCTGCTGGGCCTGTCCCAGCCCACGGTGACCACCCAGATCCGCTCGCTGGAACGGCAGACGGGGCGCGAGCTGTTCGAACGACTGCCCAGGGGTGTCGCGCCGACCGCGGTGGCCGACGAGCTCGCCGCCCGGATCGCCGCACCGCTCGACGCGCTCGCCGAGGCCACCGGACACGGCTCGCCCGCCCGGGCCCGCCCCGCGCCCGTCCATCTCGCCGGTCCCGCCGAGCTGCTCGCCACCCGGGCGCTGCCCGCACTCGCCCCCCTGGTGGCCCGAGGGGTACGGCTGCGCGTCACGGAGGGCCTGAGCGACCGGTTGCTCGACGAACTGCGCGCGGGCCGCCACGACCTGATGATCGCCACGAGCCGCCCGCGCGGCCGCACCCTGACCGCGGTGCCGCTGGTGGACGAGGAGTTCGTGCTGGTGGCCGCGCCCGCCCTGGCCGGAGGACTGCGCGAGCGGCTCGCCGCCGACGGCCCCGGCGCGCTGCACGGCGTACCGCTGCTCGCCTACGCCGAGGACCTGCCCATCGTCCGGCGCTACTGGCGGCACGTCTTCGGCAGGCGCCTGAACTGCCGTGCCGCCGTCTCCGTCCCGGACCTGCGGGCCGTGCTGGCCCTGGTGATGGCCGGGGCCGGGTTCAGTGTGCTGCCCCGGTATCTGTGCGAGGACGACCTGGCCTCCGGTGCCCTGGCCCTTCTCGACGAGCCCGAGGACGCCCCCATCAACACCGGTTATCTGGTACGGCGGCCCGGAACGTCCGACAACCCGCATGTGGCGCTCGTCCACGACCGTCTGCTGGAGGCGGCCCGCGCCTGGTGACCCGGCGGCCGCACCGGGTACCCGGGACACCGACCCGAGGACCCCGAGGAACGGGACGAGAGGGATACGCCATGACACAGCACGTCCGCGACATCATGACCGGCGCGCCGGTGACCGTCGGGCCGCAGACCTCCGTCGCACAGGTCGCCCGCATCATGCGCGACCGCGACCTGGGGGCGGTTCTGGTGACCGACGACGACGGGCTGCGCGGACTGGTCACCGACCGGGACCTGGTCGTGCGGTCGGTCTCCCGGGGCGTGGACACCGAGGAGACCACCGTGGCCGGTGCGTGCAGCGACGACCTGGTGACCGTGGGACCGGACGACGACCTGGACCTCGCCGTGCGGCTGATGCGCGAGCACGCCGTACGCCGCATCCCGGTCGTCGAGGGCGGACGGCCCGTCGGGGTCGTGTCGTTGGGCGACGCCGCCATGGAGCGCGATCCGGAGTCGGCCCTCGGCGACATCAGCGTGGCCCGGCCCAACACCTGAGACCGGGAGGCCCGTGGGGGAACCCCCCGCAACGGGCCGGGAGTCGCGGGCCGCGTGGACAGGCGCGACGGCCCCGGGTTTGTCCGGCCCGGTGCCGGGGACCCGGAGGCCAGCGGATGCAGAAGGAAGATGATGTGTCGTGACCTCGGAGATCAGTGACAAACCCCGGCCCCGGCGGCCGGAGACCGGCTGGGCGCGGGCCCGGCGGCTGCGCGGCAAGGACCCGCTGCGGACCTGCCTGCCCGCCGTGGACCGCGGCGGCCCCTCCGTCACCTCGGCGCCGGAGACGGAGGCGAACATAGTCCGGGGCGAGGACTAGGGTCTGTCGCCCTGGCCGGGGTGGGGGACGGACGGGTTGAGCCGTCGCGGGCGCCGGGCCGCCTAGGCTGGAACCGTGCGACTGCTCCTGATGTCCGACACCCACCTCCCGAAGCGCGCCAAGCAGCTGCCCGAGCCGCTGCTGGACGAGGTCCCCCGTGCGGACGTGGTGTTCCACGCGGGGGACTGGGTCGACACCGACACCCTGGATCTGCTGGAGAGCCGCAGCCGCAGGCTGGTCGCCGTGTACGGGAACAACGACGGGCCCGGGCTGCGCTCCCGGCTGCCGGAGATCGCGTACGCGGATCTCGGCGGGCTGCGCTTCGGCGTCGTCCATGAGACCGGACCCGCGGGGGGCCGGGAGACCCGTTGCGCCCAGCGCTTTCCCGGCCTCGACGTCCTGGTGTTCGGACACAGCCATATCCCGTGGGACACCGTCGCGCCCACGGGACTTCGTCTGCTCAATCCTGGCTCTCCGACGGACCGCCGCCGACAGCCCTACTGCACGTACATGACCGTCACGCTCACCGGGGGCCGGATCGGCGAGGTGGACCTCCACCGGCTGCCCAAGCGCTGACGGGCCGGGCCGCTTCGTCTCGATGGAAGCGGCCCGGGCGCTGCGAGTAGTCGCGCTTTCACGGACCTCCTTCCCACGATCGGAGGTGATACCGGCCGACTACCCACCCCCGACGCCCTCACACACCCGTTTCCCGGCTTCTCCGGGAGCGGCGGACGGACGGACCCCGCGTGCCGGTGAGTGGCCCGCCCGTGTCGCCACCTCGCGCCCGCTCGCTCAGTCGGCCGACGGGCCGGACCAGCCTTGCGCCACGTGTCCCAGGCGCACCCGCTGCGGGTGGTCGCCGACGGGGACGGAGACGGTCTTCTCGCCGGTCGCGAAGTCGATGGCGGTGACCCGGTCGGCGCCGCTCTCGGAGACCACACAGGACTTCCCGTCACCGCTGACCGTGGCCCAGTACGGCTTGGACGCGGTGACGAGCGGCCCCTCCTCCAGGGTCGCCCGGTCGACGACGGTCGCGTAGTCGTCCATGGTGCCCGCGACGCACAGCTTGGTGCCGTCGGGCTTCATGGTGATGCCGTGGTGACGCGAGTCGTTGACCCAGGTGGTGCGGTCGGTGCTGGTGGCCGGGTTCTTCGGCAGGGTCTTGGTGCGGGTGATCCGGTCGGTGGCGACGTCGTACTCGAAGAAGCCGTTGAAGAACGACACCTGGAAGTACAACTTCGACTCGTCGGGGGAGAACGCGGCCGGGCGCACCGCGTCGGAGTGGTCGCCGAGGCCGATGGCGTCGAGCCGCTCGCGCATGTCGATGACCTCGACCTGCTCGAAGGTGGTGGCGTCGACGACGGTGATGCGGCGGTCGCCCTTCGTCCAGTCCAGCCAGGTCGCGTCGAGCGCGGTGTTCACCTCGCCGATGGACATGTTCCAGATGTGCTTGCCGTCCGCGCTGAAGATGTTCTCGTGCGGCTTGTCGCCCGTGCGGAAGGAACCGAGTTCCTCGCCGGTTTCGATGTCCAGCACGTGCACGGTGTTGGAGGTCGAGGCCGAGACGGCGACGCGCTTTCCGTCGGGGGAGACGGCCATGTGGTCGGAGCGGTAACCGGACACGGGGAAACGCCAGTTGACCTCACCGGTGCTGAGGTCCAGGGAGACGACGTCGGCGAAGCTCGGCCGGGAGACCACCACCGAGGTGCCGTCGGGCGTGGAGTACATGTCGTCGACGAACTGGTCGTGGCCCTCGCCGACGCTGTTGCGGATGGCCATGAAGTAGATCCAGCGGATCGGGTCGGCGTTGATCTCGGCCATCCGCCGGTCCCTGTCGGGGATCACGTTGATCCGTCCCAGCCTCGCGAAGTCGCCGGAGGACCCGATGACATCGGCGGTGCCGTCCCAGTTGTTGCCCACGAACAGCACCTCGCGCAGGGCGGTGGAGGAGTCCGGGGCGGGGCCGGCGGCGCTCGCGACGCCGGCCGGTGCGGTGACGGTGAGGGCGAGGGCGGCGGCGAGGACGCACAGGTGCCTGGTTCTGCGGAACGGCATGACGGCTCTCTTCTCTGCGGGTGGGGGACGCTATGAGTGGGACATGCCAAGGTGGTGAACGGGAATCTGAACAGAGGTACTTTCAGAGTCAACTTACTGAAAAGTAAGGACGAGGGCCCCTTCTCCACAAGACTGCGTACACGACAAAATTGGCCGTGCGCACAAGGAGGGGAGGGCCGGTGCCGGACAGACCGCGGGCACCGAGCGGCCGTTACGCGGGAAAGTCCGCGGAGGAGCGGAAGGCCGAGCGGCGACGCCGCTTTCTCGGTGCGGCGCTCGAGCTGTTCGGCGCCGGCCCCGGCTACCGGTCCACCACGGTCGCCGCCCTGAGCGAGGCCGCGGGGCTGTCGACCCGTCAGTTCTACGAGGAGTTCCGCAATCTGGAGGACGTGCTGGCCGCCCTCCACCTCCAGGTCAACGACCGGGCCGAGGCGGCGGTCCTGGCCGCGGCAGCCCGGACGGCGGACACCCCGTTCCCCGAGCGCGCCGACGCGATCTTCCGCGCCTACGCCGCCGACGTCACCGGCGACCCGCGCCGGATCCGCATCGCGTTCGTCGAGATCATCGGCGTCAGCCCGCGCCTGGAGGAACAGCGTCTCGCCCGGCGCGCCCGGTGGGTCGAACTGATCTGCGCCGAGGCACGGGCCGCCGCCGCACGGGGAGAGGCGGCGCACCGCGACCACCGCCTCGCCGCGACCGGCTTCATCGGCAGCGTCAACGGCCTGCTGCACGACTGGAGCGCGGGGTGGGTGGAGGCCACCCTCGACGAGGTCGTGGAGGAACTGGTCCGTCAGCTCCTGAGCATCCTGCGCCCGCCCGGGTGGACCCCGCCGGCCGGCTGAACGCCGTCAGCCGACCGGCTCGAGATCCCCGGCGAAGGTGATCATCTGGTCGATCAGGCCTCGTCGCAGATGGACGACATCGGTGCCCGCGAGCCGTGGGCCGCCGTCGGGCGTTGTGAAGACCCACCGGTACCGGGCCCACTCGTCCGGCATGTCCACGCCCGAACAGCGCACCATGGTGCCCGGCCCGGCCGGGTGCCGACGGATGTCCCGTACGAAGCGCTCGACTGCCTCGATGCCCTCGCTCCTGCCGAGAGGGCCGTGGAACACCACGTCCGAGGTGAGCGCCTGCGACAGCAGAACGGTTACAAAGGCGTCCTCCGAGGCGTTGAACGCCGAGACGAACGTGTCGATGGCCGACCGGGCGGTGTCTGCGTGCATGCACTCCGTCATATCAGGCGGGTCGGACGCCGTCAGCGGTACGCATACGCAGCCCGGGGACCCGACCGGGCCGGGCCCCGCGGTCGGTGTGACGGACCGGCCGGGGCGTCGCGGCCGCCCGCTCACCCTCGGCCGGACCGCGTGTCTACTCGTCCCAGGCCTGGATCAGTGTCTGTTCGGTGATCTTGCCGTCCCGCAGGGTGAGCATCGACTCCGAGAACACCCGGACGCCGTCCGCGTACTGGCAGCTCTCGCAGTAGGCGGCATGGTCGCCCTGGACGACGCACGCGTCCAGCGTGTGCGTCATGTCGCGGCTGTAGACGTCGTCGAGCATGGCGGCGATCTCGTCCCGGCCGTGCAGGACCTTGGGGTGGCTCGGCTGGGTGTTGCGGTCCACGATGCGCAGTTCCGCGTCGTCCGCGTAGAGCGACACCAGTGTCGCCGAGGTGTCCGCCTCGATGCCCCGACGCAGTGTGTCGGTGCCGAAGACGGGTTGTGCCGCGGTTGTCATGATGACCTACCTCCTCCGAGGCCGCGGCCCGGACCTCCGGCGGGCCGAGACGGCCTCTCCTACGAGCGTCCTCCGGCCTCGGGGAGGGGGCAAGCCGTACGGCCCCGGCCGCGGTCACTCACCCGTCGCCAGGAACTGCGTCGCCGCCAGTTCCGCGTACAGCGGATCGCCGGTCACCAGCTCCCGGTGCGTGCCGACGGCGCGGACCCGGCCCGCGTCCATCACCACGATCCGGTCGGCCGTCGTCACCGTGGACAGCCGGTGCGCGACCACCAGGACCGTGGTCGTACGCGCCACGTCGGCGACGGTGTCGCGCAGGGCCGCCTCGTTCACCGCGTCGAGCTGCGAGGTGGCCTCGTCGAGCAGCAGCAGCCGGGGCCGGCGCAGCAGGGCACGGGCGATGGCGACCCGCTGGCGCTCGCCGCCGGACAGTTTGGTGCCGCGATGCCCGACGAGGGTGTCGAGACCGTCCGGCAGCCGGGACACCAGACCGTCGAGCCGGGTCGTCTTCAGCACCCGCGTCAGCGTGCCGTCGTCCGCCTCGGGGTTTCCGAGCAGCAGATTGTCCCGCAGGGAGCCGGACAGCACCGGCGCGTCCTGTTCCACATAGCCGATCGCGGCCCGCAGCCGCGACAGCTCCCAGTCGGCCAGATCACGGCCGTCGAGCGTGATCACTCCGGAGTCGGGCTCGTAGAACCGCTCGATGAGGGAGAAGACCGTGGTCTTTCCCGCTCCGGACGGGCCGACGAACGCGGTCATGCCCTGCGCGGGCACGGTGAACGTCACCCCGTGATGGACGTACGGCAGGTCGTCGGCGTAGCGGAAGCGGACGTCCTCGAAGGCGAGCGCGGCGGGCAGCGTGCCGGGGCCGGGCAGCTCCACCGGGCCGGCCGCGGGTTCGGCGGGCAGCCGCAGCGCCTCCTGGATGCGGGCCAGGGCGGCGCTGCCCGTCTGGTACTGGGTGACGGCGCCGACGACCTCCTGGATCGGCGCCATCAGATAGAAGACGAACAGGAGGAACGCCACGAGCGTTCCGATGTCGATGGCGCCCGTCGCCACCCGCGCCCCGCCCACCGCGAGCACCGTGATGAACGCGATCTGCATCGCCAGTCCGGCCGTGTTCCCCGCCGCGGCCGACCACTTGGCGGCCCGCACACTCTGCCGCCACGACTCCTGCGCGGCCTCGTGCAGCGTGCGCTCCTCCCGCGGCTCTGCACCCGACGCCTTCACCGTGCGCAGCGCGCCCAGCACCCGCTCCAGCGAGGCACCCATCACGCCGACCGCGTCCTGCGCCCGCCGGGAGGCCCGGTTGATGCGCGGCACGATCACCCCCAGCACCGTACCGGCGACCACGATCACCCCCAGCGTGACGGCCAGCAGCACCGGGTCCACCAGGCCCATCAGCACCACGGTCGCCACGAGTGTCAGACCGCCGGTGCCGAGACCGACCAGCGAATCGGTGGTCACCTCGCGCAGCAGCGTGGTGTCCGAGGTGATGCGGGCCATCAGATCGCCCGGCTCACTGCGGTCCACGGCCGGGATCCGCAGCCGCAGCAGATACGACGACAGCGAGCGCCGCGCCCCCAGCACCACCGACTCCGCGGTGCGCCGCAGCACGTAGGAACCCAGCGCCCCCAGCACCGCGTTGGCGACGACCAGGGCCGACATCAGCAGCAGCGCGCCGGTGATGGCCCGGTCGTCGGAGAGGTCGTCGATCAGCTCCCGGGCCACCAGCGGCAGCATCAGCCCCGTCGCGCCGGTCATCAGCGAAAGCAGGGCACCGCCCAGCAGGGCCCACCGGTGCGGCCGCACATACCGGAGCAGCAGCCGCCAGGCCGGCGGGGTGGATTCCTCGGTCACGACGCTCACATGGCCCCCCTGGGTGACGTGTGGAGGTTCAGGCTACGTCGGGGGAGAGGACCCGCCGCACGGCGGTCGGCACGGACGATCGTTCCCGCGTAGGGTCGAAGGGACGGACACCGGCCGACGAAGGAGTCAGCACCATGGCCCAGGAAGTACGCGGCGTGATCGCACCCGGCAAGGACGAGCCGGTGCGGATCGAGACGGTCGTCGTACCCGACCCGGGACCCGGCGAGGCGGTCGTGCGGGTCCAGGCCTGCGGGGTGTGCCACACCGACCTCCACTACAAGCAGGGCGGCATCAGCGACGACTTCCCCTTCCTGCTCGGCCACGAGGCCGCGGGCGTCGTCGAGTCGGTCGGCGACGGTGTCACCGATGTCGAGCCGGGCGACTTCGTGATCCTCAACTGGCGCGCCGTGTGCGGGAAGTGCCGCGCCTGTCTGCGGGGCCGCCCCTGGTACTGCTTCGACACGCACAACGCGCGGCAGAAGATGACCCTCGCCGCCACCGGCCAGGAACTGTCCCCGGCCCTGGGCATCGGCGCCTTCGCCGAGAAGACCCTGGTGGCCGCCGGACAGTGCACCAAGGTGGACCCCGCCGTGTCCGCGCAGGTCGCCGGGCTGCTCGGCTGCGGAGTGATGGCCGGCATCGGCGCCGCCATCAACACCGGCAACGTCGGCCGCGGCGACTCGGTCGCCGTCATCGGCTGCGGCGGCGTCGGGGACGCGGCGGTCGCCGGCGCCCGGCTGGCCGGCGCGGCGAAGATCATCGCCGTCGACATCGACGCCCGCAAGCTGGAGACGGCGCGCTCCATGGGCGCCACCCACACGGTGAACTCGCGCGAGACCGACCCGGTCGAGGCGATCCGTGAACTCACCGGCGGCTTCGGAGCCGACGTCGTCATCGAGGCCGTCGGACGCCCCGAGACGTACGAGCAGGCCTTCTACGCACGGGACCTGGCCGGCACGGTCGTCCTGGTCGGCGTGCCCACCCCGGAGATGAAGCTCGAACTGCCGCTCCTCGACGTCTTCGGACGCGGCGGCTCCCTGAAGTCCTCCTGGTACGGCGACTGCCTGCCCTCCCGCGACTTCCCGATGCTCATCGACCTGCATCTGCAGGGACGGCTGGACCTGGCCGCGTTCGTCACCGAAACCATCGGGCTCGACGAGGTGGAGAAGGCCTTCGACCGGATGCACCGCGGCGACGTGCTCCGCTCGGTGGTGGTGCTGTGATGACCGCCCGCATCGAACGACTCGTCACCTCCGGACAGTTCAGCCTCGACGGCGGCACCTGGGACGTCGACAACAACGTGTGGATCGTCGGCGACGACCACGAGGCGATCGTCATCGACGCCGCCCACGACGCCGACGCCATCGCCGAGGCGGTGGGGGACCGGCGGCTGACGGCCATCGTGTGCACCCACGCCCACAACGACCACATCGACGCCGCACCCGCCCTCGCCGACCGCACCGGCGCCACCATCTGGCTGCACCCGGACGACCTGCAGCTGTGGAAGCAGACCCACCCGGACCGCGACCCCGACTCCTGGCTCACCGACGGCCAGGTGATCGAGGCCGCCGGCGCCGACCTCACCGTGCTGCACACCCCGGGGCACGCGCCGGGCGCCGTCTGCCTCCACGACCCCGGACTGGCCACCGTGTTCACCGGCGACACCCTCTTCCAGGGCGGTCCCGGCGCCACCGGCCGCTCCTTCTCCCACTTTCCGACGATCATCGACTCGATCCGGGACCGGCTGCTGACCCTCCCGCCCGAGACGAAGGTCCTCACCGGCCACGGCGACCCGACCACGATCGGCGCGGAGGCCCCGCACCTGGAGGAATGGATCGCGCGGGGCCACTGAGCGGCCGGCCGGGTGACCGGCGAGAAAAAGCGACAGAAGATGTCCGGCTTACCCGTCACCCTCGAAGGGACAGCGAAAAGACCGACGACGGGAGCCGTACATGTCGGAGCAGTTGCAGGGCAGGGTCGCGCTGGTGGCCGGGGCCACCAGGGGAGCCGGACGGGGCATCGCCGTGGAGCTGGGGGCGGCGGGCGCGACCGTCTACGTCACGGGCCGCTCCACCCGCGCCCGCCGCTCGGAGTACGACCGCCCCGAGACCATCGAGGACACCGCCGACCTGGTCACCGAGGCGGGCGGCCGGGGCATCGCGGTGCCGACCGACCATCTCGACCCCGCACAGGTCCGTGCGCTCGTGGACCGTATCGCCGACGAGCAGGGCCGCCTGGACGTCCTCGTCAACGACATCTGGGGCGGCGAGACCCTCTTCGACTGGGACGCACCCGTCTGGGAGCACGACCTGGACAAGGGCCTGCGCCTGCTCCGTCTCGCCGTCGAGACCCACGCCGTCACCAGCCACCACGCCCTGCCGCTGCTGCTGCGCCACCCGGGCGGACTGGTCGTCGAGGTCACCGACGGCACCGCCGACTACAACCGCGACACCTACCGGGTCTCCTTCTTCTACGACATCGCCAAGTCCTCCGTCCTGCGCATGGCCTTCGCCCTGGGCCACGAACTCGGCCCGCGCGGTGCCACGGCGGTCGCCCTCACCCCGGGCTGGATGCGCTCGGAGATCATGCTCGACCACTTCAAGGTGCGCGAGGACAACTGGCGCGACGCCCTCACGGAGGTCCCCCACTTCGCCATCTCGGAGACCCCGCGCTACGTCGGCCGGGCCGTCACCGCCCTCGCCGCCGACCCGGACGTGGCCCGCTTCAACGGCACCTCCCTCTCCAGCGGCGGCCTCGCCCGGGAGTACGGCTTCACCGACCTCGACGGCAGCCGGCCCGACGCCTGGCGCTACATCGTCGAGGTCCAGGACGCGGGCAAGCCGGCGGACGTGACCGGCTACCGCTGACACGCTCCGGCCCCTGCCGCCGTGGACGTCCCGGCGGCTACCGTCACCCCCATGACGACGGACACACGGCGTTTCGAGGGGTACGGAGTCCTGATCACCGGGGCGGCACGCGGCATCGGCGCGGCAGCCGCCCTGCGGTTCGCCGAGGAGGGCGCGCGGGTCCTGGTGGCCGACGCGGACCCGGACGCCGCGGGGACGACGGCAGCGGCGCTGCGGAAGCGAGGGCTCGGCGCCGAGGCCTTCGCCTGCGACGTGACCGACCGGGTGTCGGTCGAGGGTGCCGTGGCGCACGCCGTGAGCGCGTTCGGCTCACTCGACGTCCTGGTCAACAACGCCGCCCACTGCACCCCGGACGCCGCCCGCTTCGAGGACGAGCCGGACGAGGAGTGGGCGGCGGACCTCGACGTCACCCTCACCGGCGCGTACCGCTGCTGCCGCGCCGCACTGCCGCACCTCGCCGCTTCCGGCCGGGGCGCCATCGTGAGCGTAGGATCCGTCAACGGCCTCCAGGACTACGGAAACCATGCCTACAGCGCGGCCAAGGCGGCCCTGCTCTCCCTCACCCGCACCCTCGCCGGACACGCCGCGCCGCGCGGGGTGCGGGTCAACCTCGTCGCACCGGGGACGGTCCGCACCCGCGCCTGGGCGGGCAGGGACGAGGAACTCGAAGCGGCCCGGCGCCTCTACCCCCTGGGGAGGGTCGGCGAGCCCGAGGACGTCGCGGCCGCCATCGCCTTCCTCGCCTCCCGGGACGCGTCGTGGATCACCGGGACCACGCTCGTGGTCGACGGCGGGATCACGGCGGTCAACTCGGCCTTCCGCCATGCGCTGGACGAGGTGTCGCCGTAGGCGCAGCTCCCCATAACCCGGGCGGGCCGTACAACCGAACTTCCCCCTGGAACGTCTACCTGGCAGAGTGCGCGGGCCGGCGCACACCTCCGCGGGAAAGGCGGAACGGACCATGGGGGACATACGCAGACGGAGTGCCGTCGTCCTCGGGGTCACCTCGCTGGTGGCTCCGCTCACACTCGCCCTCGGTGCGGCGCCCGCGCAGGCCGCGAGTTGCACCACCTCGGCGGGCCCGTACCAGAAGAAGGTGGAGAAGTTCCTCGGCCGTCCGGTCGACGGCAAGCAGTCCTCCGCCGACTGCAAGGCCATCCGCTCCTTCCAGACCAAGCACGGCATCAAGCCGAACATCGGGTACGCCGGCCCCGTCACCTGGGGAGTGATGGACCTGATGAACAAGCAGAAGGCGGTCGGGAAGAACCCGAACAAGTCCGGCAAATGCCCCACGAACAAGGGTCGGATCGCCTGCGTGAACCTGACGCTCCAGCTGAGCTGGATCCAGGACGGCAAGAAGCTGGTCCACGGCCCCGTCCCGGTCCGCACCGGACGCAACGGATACGAGACCCGCACCGGGCTGAAGAAGATCTACTGGCGCAACATCGACCACGTCTCGACCATCTACGACGTGCCGATGCCCTACAGCCAGTTCTTCGACGGCGGCCAGGCCTTCCACTCGGCCGGCGTCAGCATGTGGAACCCGCCCGGCTCCCACGGCTGCGTCAACATGACCAAGGCGACCGCCAAGAAGTACTGGTCGCTGCTGAAGAAGGGTGACGACGTCTACGTGTACGGCCGCAAGCCGGGCACCTGATCCCGGGCCTGCCGAGATGTGAACTCCCCCACGTTTGAGCGGCAGATGGACGTGATCAGCAACACTGTCGGAATTGTCCGATGTGCGTGCGATTACTCACAGCGTCTTCACGTCGTGAGCCGTATGCTTCACGGCATGTCCACCACTGTTGAAGCCTCCTCCGAGCGATCGGCTGCCGAGGTCAACGAGGAGATCCGGGCCCTGTGGCTCCGGTCGGGCGGGACACTGAGCGTCGAACAGCGCGAGGAGTACCAGCGCCTGGTCCAGGAGTGGGCCTCGGCCCTTCCGCAGCCGGCCAGGGCAGCCTGACCGGCCCCTGCGGCCCGTCCCGGGGCGACCTCGGCATCGCATCCCCCGTCGGCTGGGCACCCGTGATCGATGGGTGCCCTTCTCGTACTGGCCCCGGCCCTCACCTACGCGGGCGGATCAAGGGTTCGCTGCCCGCCGAGTCCGTCGCCTGAACCGATCTGCTGTGGGGCGCCCAGTCCGGCGTCGGCAGCGCCACCGCGATGCGCTTCCGTGGCCTCGGGCACGGCGCGATGAGCGTCGTGGTGCCCGTGAGCGCCGTCATGGGCGTCGCCCTGTCCGTCCTGTGCGGAGTCCTCCTGCTCGGTGACCGGCCCGGCCGGACTGTGGCCCGTCGCCGCGGGCCGCGGCGCGGCAGCCAGGTCCTGCTTCCCGACGCCGTACGCTCCTGCGGCTGCCGGCGCGGCCGACCGCCCAGGCACTGCTGATCGGGGCAGGAGCGGCCCTCGGCCTTGTCCTCCACCTGCTCGCCGCCCAGCGGCAGATGCTCGCCGTCGCGGTGGCCCCGGCCTCCCTCACCCGGCCCTGCCCGTCATCCCCCGCCTCGCCGTACTGCGCGAACACGTCTCCCGACGGCAGGCCGCCGCGCTGCTGGGAGCCGCCCTGGCGACGGTGCTCCACACGGTGGGCCGACCGGCCCGGGGCCGCGGCCCGCTCAGCCCCACGTCGCCGAGTAGTGCCGCCGGTACGCCTTGCGGTCCTGCTCCGCCCGGATCCACCGCGAGGCCACCAGCGCGACCAGGCTGCCGCCGATCACCAGCAGACCGGGCCCGACGTTCTGCGGGTCGGCCAGCCGTGACAGCAGCGTCGAGGGGTCCGGGACGATGCCCCGCACCGGGGTCGACGATCCCGGGGAGGCGGTGTCCGGCGCCGCAGCGCCCCCGGCGTCCGACGGGGCGGGGGACGGCGCCGCCGCACCGCCGTCGGCCCCGGGCGCCACGATGAGCCGCACGTCGAGTTGCGCCAGCGCCTTCGTCAGCGGCTGGAAGAACGTCGTCCCGCCGGTCCGGCAGTCACCGCTGCCGCCGGACGTGACGCCGAGCGCGATGCCCTCGGAGAACATCGGACCGCCGCTGTCACCGGGCTCCGCGCACACATTGGACTCGATGAGCCCGCTGACCGTCCCCTCGGGATAGTTCACCGTCGCGTTGAGCGCGGTCACCTCTCCGTCGCGCAGTCCGCTGGTGCTGCCGCTGCGGAAGATCCGCTGCCCGACCGTCGGATCGGCGACCCCCGTGATCCGTACACCCTTGCCGCCGCCGACCGCCACCACGCCCGCACCCTCGCCTGCCCGTCCGCCGGCGTACTCGATGAGCGAGTAGTCGTCCCCGGGGAAGCTGCCGCCGACCGTGGTGCCCACCTTCTGCCTGGCCCGGTCGTCGGCGAACCACACCGACCCGTCGGGCCCGCAGTGCCCGGCCGTCAGGATGAAGTCCCGCTTTCCGTCGGTCACGTTGAAGCCTGCCGAGCAGCGGCCGGCCGTGGACAGAATGGGCTGGGCCCCGTTGAGGCGGGTGGTGAAGGTGCCCTCGGTCCGCTCCATGCGCACATAGCCGCCGATGCCGTCCGCCACGTCCGTCAGCTCCGACCAGTCGTCCGACGAGACCGTGCTGTCGCCCCGGACGACCACCTCGTTGGACCGGTAGTCCATCGCCCACGCCGTGCCGGGCACACGCGGCGCCGAACTCAGCGTTCGGGTCGCGGACTTGAAGTCGTCCATGCTGTGGCGCACCATCTTCGGCTCGGCGCCCGCCTCGCGCACCTCGGCGGCCGCCTCGTCGTCCGTGACCGCGACCACCGTCCTCCCGTCGGCGCCGATCCAGCTGCCGGCCGTGCGGGACGTGCCGAGCTTCGACACGAGACCGGCCCCCGGACCCACCGCCGTCTCCTCGGCGGTGGAGAACGGAACCGCCTCGGGCACCTGCGGTTCACTGGCCACGGCGCGAGTGACCATCGTGGCCCCCAGGAGGATTCCGCCGACGGCCGCCAGCCGTGTCACTCGCCGGACGACCCGTCGTCGTGCGTGCCTCATGCATGGCTCCCGAACCTCTGCAGTGCGGTGCGAACACCGCGGGGCCTCCCCTGAGTCGAGTGCCCCCTTCCCATACGGGCCCCGGACCCGGCGTGTTCACCCCGGACGCGATCCGATGCGCGCAGATCGGATCAACGGCCGGTGCCCACCGGCGGGTTGGCGGTGTCCAGGCCGAGCACGGCCGCGCTGCGGGAGTCGCCCCACACCGACGCCCGGTCCACATAGGGGCGCAACAGCGCGGCCAGCGCCGGATCCCCGCGGCCGTTCAGCTCGTCCGAGGCCGCCTTCCGTGCGATCCCGGCGAGGAAGTCCGCGAGCTGCACCCGGGGATCCTCCCGCGCGACGACCAGCCGCACCTCCTCGAGGGCGATGCCGCCGCGCCGTGCGGTCTCCTCGATCCACGCGATGCGCTCGGGCGTCAGGAGGTTCTGCCGGTCGTGCACCAGCCGTACGGGCCGCCGTCCGCCCGCGCTCCAGTACGCGGCCGTGGAGACGATCGCCGGGAGCAGGGGATTGAGCACCGGTATCCGCACGGCCGGCCCGTCGGGCAGTGCCGCCCGATACGCCTCGGCGCGGTCCCGCCGCGCCGCGAGCCGCCCCAGTACCCGCGCGGCCGGCGTACCGGCGTGCGCGCCGCGCAGTTCGTCGACCGTGCCGAAGAACCGCGCGACGGACGTCCCAGGTTCCCCGCCGCGTACACGCAGCAACTCGTTGGCGGCCCGCAGGAACCGCGCCCACCCGTCGGCTCCGACTTCCCGCCGCCCCGCGCGGAACAGGACGACGGCCGCGACGGGGTCCTCCAGCAGCAGGGCGACCACGCGGTCCACCACGAAGAACGCCTTCTCCGTCAGATGCACATGGGCCCGGCCGTGCAGGGGCCCTCCGGGGACGAGCAGCCACTCCAGCACCGACCGGTGCTTCTCCCGCAGCAGGTGCGTCGCCTTGTACTCCGAGGCGGGTGAGCGGATACGGTCCCGGATCTCCCGTACGGTGCCGGCCGCGGCCGTGACGGGCACGCACACGCCGGCGTGCGCGAACACGTCGGTGTTCCCGCCGGTCAGGTTCTCGCCGTCCGACCCCGACTCGTCGCAGGCGATCTCCAGCACCGTGCCGGCGGTGCCGTCATCTGCCCGGTTGTCCCGATGTCCGCTCACACCACGGCCCCTATCGTGTGCTCATGACCAG
This sequence comes from Streptomyces malachitofuscus, assembly GCF_055571035.1. Taxonomy (NCBI): domain Bacteria; kingdom Bacillati; phylum Actinomycetota; class Actinomycetes; order Kitasatosporales; family Streptomycetaceae; genus Streptomyces; species Streptomyces malachitofuscus. The sequence continues at coordinate 206,699 of NZ_JBVIGA010000015.1, forward strand.
GATCCCGCACGAGACGTCCGGTGAACCGAATCCTCTGCACGCCCTCACCCTCGACCGTCTGCGACGCCGCACCAGCATGAAGTGGCGCACCCATCCCGAGGACGTGCTGCCCCTGTGGGTGGCCGAGATGGACGTCCCCCTCGCCCCACCGGTCGTGCGGGCCGTCACCGGCGCCATGGAACTCGGCGACACCGGCTACCCCGTCGGCAGCGCCTACGCCGAGGCACTGGCCGCGTTCGCCGAGAAACGGTGGGACTGGGGCGGGCTCGCCGTGGAGCGCACCGCGATCGTGCCCGACGTCATGCTGGGCGTGGTCGAGATGCTCAAACTGGTCACGGGGCACGGCGACCCCGTCGTGGTGAACCCGCCGGTGTATCCGCCCTTCTTCGACTTCGTGCGGCACATGGACCGCCGGGTCGTCGAGGCACCGCTGGGCGTGGACGGGCGGATCGACCTCGGTGTCCTGGAGGACATCTTCCGGCGGGAGACGGCCGGCCGGGGACGGGCCGCCTACCTGCTGTGCAGTCCGCACAACCCCACCGGCACCGTCCACACCGCCGAGGAACTGACCGCCGTGGCCTCCCTCGCCGGGCGCTACGGCGTTCGGGTCGTCGCCGACGAGATCCACGCGCCCCTGGTGGTCGGCGACACGCCCTTCGTGCCGTATCTGAGCGTGCCGGGCGGCGGGCGCGGCCTGTCCCTCATGTCGGCGTCCAAGGCGTGGAACCTGGCCGGACTCAAGGCGGCCCTCGCCGTCGCCGGGCCCGACGCGGCCGACGACCTGGCGCGGATGCCCGAAGAGGTCGGCCACGGCCCGAGCCACGTCGGCGTCCTCGCCCACACCGCCGCCCTGCGCGACGGCACCGCCTGGCTGGACGCCCTGCTCACCGGACTCGACGCCAATCGACGGCTGCTCGGCGAACTCCTGGCCGACCGGCTGCCGGCGGTCCGATACCGGCCAGGGGACGCCACCTACCTGGCCTGGCTCGACTGCCGCGCCCTCGGCCTCGGGGACGATCCGGCCCGGGCCTTCCTCGAGTACGGTCGGGTGGCCCTCACCTCGGGCCTCCCCTTCGGCACGGGCGGCAAGGGGCACGCCCGCCTCAACCTCGCGGCCTCGCCCGAGGTGCTGACGGAGGCGGTGCGGCGGATGGCGGTCGCCGTGGAGCGGGCGGGCGCCGCCCCTGGCTGACGAGTGCTGCGGCGATCCGCGGCTCGCGGCGCCCCACGACCCTCGGTCCCGATCGCGGTGAACCCGACGCGCATCTGCGGATGGCGGCGGACTCCGGGGCGCGGCGGATGCTGGACATGGGGTGCGGGACGGGGTGTTCGCCCTGCTCCTGGCCGAACGCGGGATCGAGGCCGGCGGTGTCGAGCCCGCCCGGGCTTCCCTCGATGTGGCGCGGGCCGAGCCGGGCGCCGCACGGGTCCGCTGGATCGACGGCGGCGCGACGGCCCTGCCGCCGCTGCGGGTCGATCCGGCGGGGCGCCCGCGCGGCGCTGCGGCCCGGCGGGCGGCTGGTGTTCGAGACCCGGGACCCAGGCCGGCGGGCGGGGGAGTGGCGGACCCGGGAGGAGTCGTTCGGCAGCACGGACGTCCCCGGTTGCCGGCCGATCGAGAGCCGGCACCGGGTGAGGGCGGCGGACGGCCCGCCGGTGACCTTCCGCGGCGCTGACCTCCGACTCGACGCTGCGCTTCCGTGAGCGGCGGAAGATCGAGGCCCACCGCGCGGCCAGCGATACGAGCTGGAGGAGATACGGAACGCACCCGACAACCCGGGCCGGGAGTTCGTCTTCGTCGCATGCCGCCCGGACGACACCCCCTAGACTTCACCCATGGACGACGCGTTGCCGGCCCGGCTCGGGGCCGGGAAGTACCTGCTGCTCACCAGCTACCGGAAGAACGGCACGCCCGTGGCCACGCCGGTGTGGGTGGTGCGTGACGGTGACGCGCTCGGCGTCTGGACCGTCGCCGACTCGTGGAAGGTGAAGCGGATCCGGGCCCGTGGCGACGTCCTCGTCGGCCCGTGCGACGTACGCGGCAATCCGACCGGGGACCAGGTCCCCGCGACCGCGGAGATCTGCGACCCCGCCACCACCGCCCGCTATCGGGTGCTGCTCGCCCGCAAGTACGGCCTCCTGGGCCGGCTGACCCTACTCGGCAGCCGCCTGCGCCGGGGTACGGAGGGCACGGTCGGTATCCGCATCACCCTGTGACACGGCTGCCGGGGTGTCAGGTCCAGGCGCGGAAGGGCTCGTCGACCAGTTGGAAGACCGGTTCGCCCCGCACCGGGTCCTTGGCCGTCGACAGCCGGACCCGGTCACCGCTGTGGATACCGATGGGCGGGCCCATGACCCTGCCGCGCACCACGAACCCCTCGGCCATCTCGATCAGGGACACGTTGCGTGCCGCGGGGGTGTTGCGGTGCAGCACCGTGGAGTGGCGGACCGTCCCGACGCCCTCGCTGCGCTCCGTGCGCAGTTCGCTGCCCTGGCAGACGGGACACAGCAGCCGGTGGTACGTGGCGGTGCCGCACCAGGTGCAGCGCTGGTAGAGCATGGCCTCCGCGTGGTCGGCGCCCCGGGGCTCGAGGACGCCCGTCGCGGAGCCGGCTGCCTGCTGAGCGACGCTTCCTGAGTGGTGGTACACGCTGGTCAACTCCCTGCATCCGGCCGTGATCCCGCGTGCGCGGTCGTCCGGGCACGCGTGTGCCCGGCTGTCGGCGCCACCGTGCACAGCCACAGCGTATGGCACTCAGTGTCACGCGTAAAGGCACTCCGTACCCTCAATCGCGGCGGACGGTCAGCCGCGCCCGAGCGCTGACTCGGCTTCCTGCACCACCCGCCAGAGCGGCGCCCCGCGCCGCGCGACGATCACCACCACGTCCTCGGGCCCTCCGGAAACCACCGGGACCGCCTCGTCGGCGAACGCGGCCCGCACATGCTCCAGCGCATGGTCCACCGCGGCCTCGGCGTCCCCCTTGCCGTCCGAACGCAGCCAGGAGCGCAGCGCGTTGTTGTGGGCGGCGACCACCGCCGCGGCGATCACATCGGCCCGGAGGATCCCGTCGCGCAGACCCGTGTAACGGGACCGCAGGTACCCGGCCAGGGCCCGCTCGTAGCGCCAGACCACGGACAATTCGTAGGCCCGCAGTCCCGGCACCTGCCGGGTGAGGCGGTAGCGCTGCACGGAGAACGCCGGGTTCTCGGCGTACATCAGCAGGACCAGCCGGGCGGCGTCACAGACCTTGCGCACCGGTTCGTCGTCGGGGCCCGTGGCCAGGAACTCCGTCATGTCGGCCAGACACCGCTCGTGGTCGGGGAAGACCACGTCCTCCTTGGAGGGGAAGTAGCGGAAGAAGGACCGCCGCCCCACTCCGGCGAGCGCCACGATGTCGTCGACCGTGGTCTCGTCGTAGCCCCGTTCCAGGAACAGCCGGAAGGCCGCCGCCACCAGGGCGTCCCGCATCGTCGGCTTCTCGGCCTTCTCACCGCGGCCGGCAGCCGCACCGCTGGAGCTCATGCACGGAACGTAGCACCGGGAGCCGGGCGATGGCACTCGGTGCACGCACGGCACGGAACTCAGTACCTCCGAGCCCTCCCTCGCAGGTCGTCCCTATGATCGAGCCACCGTCGTCCCCAGGAGCCCGCATGCCGTCCGCCCGTCCCCGTGTCCTCTATGTCACCGACCTGGCCTACCCGGCCCGCGGGCGCCGCTACTGCGACGAGGACATCTTCCTGACGTCCCGGCTGCGCGAGCACTTCGATCTCGCGCTGTGCCACCCGCGGGACGCCGTCGCCCTGATGGACGGCTTCGAGGCCGTCGTGGTCCGCAACAGCGGCCCGGTGCTGGAGTACCGGGACGCCTACGACGCCTTCCGTGAGCACGCCACCGCGACCGGCACACCGGTCTACAACCCGCTCAGCGGCCGGGGCGACATGGCCGGCAAGCAGTACCTGCTCGACCTCACCGCCGCCGGCCTGCCCGTGATCCCCACCGTCGACCGGCCCGGGGACCTGCACCGGCTGCCGCAGGCGGAACGGTACGTCGTCAAGCCCAGGCTCGGCGCCGACTCCATCGGACTGCGCATCGTCCCCGCCGGCGAACTGCCCGCCCTCGTCGACGGCGACGTGCTGGTGCAGCCGCACATCGACTTCGCCTACGAGGTGTCCTTCTACTACGTCGACCACTCCTTCCAGTACGCCCTGTACGCCCCCGACCCCGAGCGGCGCTGGCAGCTGGAGCGCTACGAGCCCACCCCGGACGACCTGGACTTCGCCCGCCGTTTCATCGAGTGGAACACCCTCGGCCACGGCATCCAGCGCGTCGACGCCTGCCGCGCGCCGGACGGCGGACTGCTGCTGGTCGAACTGGAGGACCTCAACCCCTACCTCTCCCTCGACGCCCTCGACGAGACCGGCCGGGAGGCGTTCGTGGCGGCGACGGTGACGTCCCTGCGCCGCTTCCTCCGCGACACCGCCGGGGCGGGGGGCTGAACCCGGCGGACCCGCGTCCCGTATCTCTCCCCACAGGCGGCTCAACTCCCCGCTCGGTACGGAAGGAGAGCGACGTGACGACACCGTCCGAGCCCGGGCGACCGCACGGCGGACCGCCCCTCGAACCCGTCCGCGTCCTGCGCCCGCGCCGCACCGACGCGCTCGCGGAACTGTTCCGTGAGTTCGAGCGGGAACAGCGGGGTGGCGACGAGCAGGTGCCGCCGCCCCGGCTCCCTGCGGGCTCCGAGGACCGGACACAGGAACTGCCGCCCGTTCCCGCCGGCCGGCCGGCGGTCCGGCAGCGCTCCTGGAAACGCGGCACCGCGCTGGCGCTCGCCGTGGCCGCCGCAGCCCTGACCGGCTTCGGCGGCGCCCTGCTGCTCACGGACCGGAACACCGAGGAGCGCGCGGCACCGGCCCCCGTGCCGTCCTCCGGTCCGCCCGCGGCGCCGTCCTCCGGCCCGCCCCCGGCGCCGTCCGCTCCCGCCGACCCCGGCTTTCTCCGTGAGGGGGACTCGGGCCCCGAGGTGACCGAACTGCAGGAGCGGCTGCTGCGCATCCCGGACGTCTACCGGGCGGGAGCCACCGACGGCCGCTACGACGCCACCCTCTCGGCCGCCGTCGCCCGCTTCCAGCTCTGGTACGGCATCCGGGGCGACGAGACCGGCGTCTACGGCGACGACACCCGGCTGGCGCTGGAGTCCCGTACGGGTGACCCGGCGTCCTGACCTCGGACGGCGGCTACCGCTCCTCCGGCACACGGATGTCCAGCACGCACACGTCGTCGCGTCGTCCGTCCTCCAGCATCGCGTCCAGCAGCGTGCCCAGGGAGCCGAGTTCGTCGCCCGGGTGGGCGGTCACGGCCTCCGCGAGCCGCGCGAGTCCCATGTCGATGCTCTCCGGGGGACGCTCCACCAGACCGTCGGTGTAGAGCAGCACCCGGTCGCCCGGCTCGAGCCGGCACTCGGCCTCCTCGAAACGCGGCGTGGCGGTCGCGCCCAGCAGCATGCCGGGGGGCCGGCGCAGATAGGTGACCTCGCCGCCACGCACCAGCAGCGGAGGGGTGTGCCCCGCCTGGGTCCACAACAGCCGCCGCTCCGCGGGCCGGTAGCGGGCCAGGACCATGGTCGCGGTGCCGTGGGAGTCGCGGGAGTGCAGCAGCAGGGTGTTGAGCCGGGCGAGCGCCCCGGTCAGCGAGGAGCCGGTGATGACCATGCCCTTGGCGGTGAACCGCAGCTGGGCCATGGTGGCGACGGCGTCCACCCCGTGCCCGGCGACATCACCGACGACGAACAGCGCGTCGCCGTCGGGCAGTTCGATGGCGCTGAACCAGTCACCGCCGACGTGTATGCCCGCCTGCGCAGGCAGGTAGGCGACCTCGACGCGCAGCCCGGCGAGGTGCACCTCCTGCTCGGGCAGCGGCAGCAGGGCGTTCTGCAGCCGGGCGACCAGGACGCGCTCGGACTGCAGGACGTCGTGCTGGGTGAGCATCGCCTGCTCGCTCTCCACCAGGGCGAGCTCGGCCCGCCGCCGAGCGGTCAGATCCTGCACGATGCCGTGCGCCTCCACCGGTGTGCCGTGCCCGTCGGCCACCACTTCGACGACGAGCCGCAGATGCCGGACGCCGCGCGGGCCCCGGACGCGGAACGGCACGTCGAACGGCCGGCCCTCCCGGGCCAGGGACCCGACGGCCCGGCGCAGCACGGACCGGTCGTCGGACAGCGCGAGCGAGGGCAGACCGGCCAGCGGCACCGGGCCCTCGGCGGGGTCCCGGCCCATGATCTCGAACACCTGCGACGACCAGGACGCCTCACCGGTGGCCAGGTTCCAGTTCGCCCAGCCGAGATCGCCCAGCCGCTGCAGTTCCGCGAGCCGCTGCTCCTGACGGTCGGAGGAGGCGTGCCGGACCCAGGTCACGACCAGCGCGTCCTCCAGCCGTGTCACCCGCAGGGAGTAGGTGGTGAGCTCGGCGGCGCCGTCCACCATCTCCTGGTGGGCGAACGGCTCGCTCTCGTACGTCGTCCCGTCGGCCAGGGTGTCCAGGCAGCCCTGCCACACCGGCGCCTCCGCCAGGCCGGGCCAGACCTCCAGCAGCCGCCGCCCGGTCGGATCATCGCCGGTGCCGTCCAGCAGATCGGCGACCTGGGGGGTGGCGGCGTCGACGCGGAAGTCCTCGGGGTCGCCGGAGGGGTCGCGCAGCGGGATCAGCAGCATCGCCGGTATGGGCAGCGCGGCGAACAGCGCCCGGACGGCGTCCGAGGAGGCGTCGGGCACCGGCTCCGCGGCGGAGGTGAGGGTACGCAGCCGGCCGGCGCACAGCCGGACGACTCCCCGCAGATGGGCGCGGTCGCGTGGGGTGAAGCAGCCGGGGCGGCCGCGCAGCACACCGATGCAGACGTCGGCGCCGTCCCCGGCGGACAGCGGAAGCCAGGCCCGGGACCGCCACCGCTCGGGCGGTTCGCCGATCAGCAGGTACCGTGCGCTGTCCTCGGCGAAGTTCTCCAGCCAGCGGGGTTCCCCGGCCTCCAGGGCGTCCAGCACCGCGACCCCGCTGAAGGGCGGCACCTGACGCCACTGCACGGCGAGCTGCTCGTGGACACCCGCGTGCCCGAGCAGTTCGGCGCCGCCTCCGGGCCGGCGGGCGTAGATCATGACCGAGTCGGCGCCCAGGTCCGGCCCGAGGTGGTCGAGCAGGCTGCGGGCCAGGTGCTGGTGGGTGTCCACGTGTACGAGGGCCCGACCGAGACGGCCCAGCGCGTCGGCGACGTCGTCGGGCGCGGAGGCGGCCGCCGGCGGATCGGCGGCGGGCAGGCCCTCCGCCGTGCCGTCCGGCCGGTTCCCGGGCCGCCGCGGGGACGTGCCGTTGCCGGACCGGGTGGGGGCCAGTTCACCGAGGGCGATCCAGCACTCCTCGAGCAGGGTGCGACGGACCGCCTTGGCGCGCTGCAACAGCGTCTCGCCCGCGGTGTCGGCGGAGCAGCCGGTCAGTGCGATCACGACACCCTTGGCGCGCTCCACGACCGCCGAGGTCGCGGCCTGCTCGCGCAGCCGGTCCAGCTCGGCGCGCTGCTGGGCGACGACCCTGGCCAGTTCCACCAGGTCCGGTACGGTTCCGGACTCCACCGGGACTATGCGCTCGCGCTTCACGCGACGAGCATCGCACACCACCCCCGGTTCGTTGACCGGCTTGTTCCCCCGGATTCCCGGAGGGCCGGCCGGCGGGCCTTTCGGCGGGGCCGGGGCCCCGTCAGCGACCGCTTTCGGCCAAGGCCCGGGTGACCGCCCGTACGCTGCGGGCGAGGTGCTGGAGCTGCAGGACCTCGGCCGCGTAGAGCTTGATGGAGTGCTCGATGACCCCCTCGTGCACACCCAGCCGGGGCAGATCGGCCCGGGCGGTCTGCAGGGCGGTGCGGGCCACCCGGATCTCGTGCTCGATCTGTATCTGGGCGTGCCGGGCCAGCAGGACGGGGTGCCGGATGAACGCCGGGTAGCTGGCGTAGCGCGCAGGCACCAGCTCGCGCAGCCACTTGGCCGCCGAGCGTTCCCAGTCGTAGCTGCCGGGGGTCTTGACCTGGCCGGGCCAGTCGGGACCGGGGCGCGTGGACATCAGGGGCATGATCATCGCTTCCGGGTGTGCGGCGTCGTCGGCGTGGACGACGGGGTGGGGCGGCCCCGGCCTAGGGGATGACCGGGGCCGCCACGGGTGGCCGGGCAGGGGACGCCCGGCCGAACACCCTGACCGCCGGAGCGGGTAGGAGCCGGCGGCTTCGGGTGTTCGCGCAGGAGCCCGGTCGGGACCGGTGCCATCCGCGGCGAGTGGTGCTGGCAGCGCATGGGCGGACCGTCGGCTTTCCGGGCGGAGCGGGTGAGGACGAGAAGCTGGATCGCGGCCCGCAGCGACCGGGCCGCGATCCGTGAGCAGTATTTATATATGCCATCTGGTTTGCAAGACGTATGAAAACATTCATGCGCGCTTTGATGCGGAAGCGCCGCGGACGGCGGGCGGCAGGGTGGCGGGCGGATCAGTCCCTGAGGAAGAACTGGTGCTCGTCGGCCACGTGTTCGTACTCGTCGAGCCGGGCCTGCGTCCGCTCCGGATCCGCGTCCGTCATGGCCTGGAGCAGCGCCGCGCACATCACGCCCGGAGCGGCGTAGGAGTCGAAGACCAGCCGGGACCCGGTGCCGGTGGCGAAGGTGACGTCGGCCTCGTCCACCAGCGGACCGAGCGCCAGATCGGTGATCAGCGCGACCTTCAGCCCGGCGCTGCGCGCCACCCGCACCGCCGTCAGGGTCTCCTGGGCGTGCCGCGGCATGGAGAAGGCCAGCACCCAGGTGCCGCCCGCCTCCCGCGACTGCAGCAGGGCGTCGTAGGCGACACTGCCGCCCCGCGTCACGAGCCGCACGTCCGGGTGGATCCGCCGGGCGGCGTAGGCGAAGTACTCGGCCAGGGAGACGGAGATGCGCAGACCGAGGACGGTGAGCGGTGTGGACGCGGACAGCCGGCGTCCCGCTTCGATGACCCGGTCGGCGTCGGCGAAGTCCCGCCGCAGGTTCTCCAGGTTCTCGATCTCGGCGTCGACCGCCGCCTGGAGTTCGTTTCCCCGGATCTCCTCTGCGGGTGCGCCGGTGCGGGTACCAAGGGTGATCGACTGGAGCTTCTCGCGCAGCGCGGGGTAGCCGCTGAAACCGACCGCCGAGGCGAACCGGGTCACCGAGGGCTGGCTCACCCCGACCCGGTCGGCGAGGTCCGTGATCGACAGGAACGCCGCCTCGGCGATGTGCTCGATCAGGTACTGGGCGATGCGTCGCTGGCCGGGGGAGAGCCGGGGGCGGTCGAACAGCGTGCGGAGCTGGGCCGTCGGGGACATCTCCGTGTCCTGGCCCGCCTTCCCCGAGGTGATCGCGGATGCCTGTGCACGTGCCTGCTGCGGCGATGGCACCGGTGTGCCTCCTTCGTCTCCCACGATGGTTCAACATAGCCGACGCACCGTGGTGACCAGGCTTCTCGCCGGATCGCACCGGCCCGCTTTCCCGGGGATACCCACGGCCCTTCGGGGAACCCGCGGCACAGCGCAGCAGAGGAAACCCCAGGGAACATGAGGAGCCACCGGACATGACCGTCCCCGAGGAGAACCGGCCGAAGACCCGCGACACCGACGACACGATCGAGCAGCGGGAGGACAACGAGACGCGTGCGCAGGGGGGCACCGGCCGCACGATGCGCGAAGCGCTGGAGGAGGCCGAGATCAGCCCGGACGACTACGACGAGCGCTGACCGGACCCGGAGCACCCCACCCAACCCCATCCCGACGCGACGACGTTTCGGCAGGTGAAACCATGAGCGCCCTGAGCGCGCTGGAAGAGGCACTGGAGAACCGATGGCAGGCGCTGTGGGCGCGCATGTTCGGCCGGGACCCGGTCGAACTCGTCGACGCCCTGCGGCGCGAGTGCGACAGCAAGGCGGTGGTGTGCCGGGCGGGCCGGGTGATGGTCCCCAACGCCTACGACGTGGAGCTGGCCGGCCCCGTGCACGAGGAACTGACGCGCCGGGGCGGCCGCGTGGGGCAGGTGCTCACCGACCGGCTGGCCCGGCACGCCGCGCGTCACGGCTACGAATGGGCGGGCCCGCTCGCCGTGCATGTCCACCGGTCCGCCGAAGTGCCCAACGGCCGTTACCGCGTGGCGAGCAGCGTGATGCCGCACGTGAGCGCGGACGGCTTCCAGCGGGCGGGGGCGCCGGGGCGGGGCTGACGCCCCGCACTCAACGCCGGTAGACGGTGATCGAGTGCCCGACGTCGTCCACCGGGCGGCTGCTCCCGATCAGCTCGGCCAGCCGGCCCGTCGCCTTGGCCGCGGCGGAGTCCGACACCGCCAGGATCCCGTGCACCTCCTCGGGCGGTACCCGGAGCGGATCGTCCGCGTCGATGCCGTAGTACGAGGGCACGCCGCTGCCCTTGTAGACCAGCCAGATCCGCTCGTCCCGGTACCGGTCCCGCAGCCGGTCGGCGAGCCGTCCGAGGTCCTGGCCCCAGTCCACATTGGAGTCGTGCAGCCGCAGCCGGGTCTGCGACGGGCCGCCGAACGCCTCGTTGGAGTACGGGAGATAGTAGGGAAAGGCCCGCAGCGAACTCACCGCGACGGACGCGACGAGCAGCGCCGTCACCGGAGGTGCCCATCGCCACCGCACCATCGGCACGCACCCCGCCGCCACCGCCAGGAACATCGGCAGGAACACGGCGTACCGGGTACCGAAGTCCCGTGACCCGTACATCGCGGCGGCCAGCAGGACCGCGGGCACCGGGAGCAGATACGCCGCCGCGGGCCGCAGCCGCCGCACCGCCACCAGCGCGACGGCGCCGGCGGCCCACAGCAGGAGCACGCCGAGCGGCGTCTTCACCAGCAGCGCGGCCGGCAGGTAGTACCAGAGCGATCCGGTGTACACCCGCCCGAACAGAAAGCCCTCCCACGCCCAGTACTCCAGGTTGAACTGGACGCGCATGCCGTCCCGGTAGGCCTCGGGAAACGGCAGCAGTTCGACGAACAGCCCGCGCAGTCCCCGCACCACGGGCACCGGCTGCTGCGGATCCCAGCGCAACCGCGGATCGACGGCCAGGTACACGGCCCAGACCACGGCGACCGCGATGAGGGCGAACGCCGCGGCGGCCGCGGCCGCCCGCCCCAGCCGGCGCCACCGGTCGCCGGTGGAGACGCACCACACCGCCACGGCCGCCGTCAGCACCGCCACCGGCGCGGCGGGCAGCACGCTCATCTTGGTGGCCAGCGCCGCCCCGAACGCGGCCCCGGCGAGCGGCAGATGGAGCCGCGGCCGGCGTCGTGCCCGCCACAACAGCCACACCGAGGTCAGCACGAACCCGGCGGCCGGCACGTCGAGTGTGGCCAGCGAACCGTGCGCGATCACGTCGGGGGAGAGGCAGTACAGCGCGAGTGCCGCCAACGCACCAGTGGTTCCCGCCAGTTCACGGGCGAAGGCGAAGACGACGAGCCCGAACAGCAGCGTCAGGACGATCACCGGCAGGCGGGCCCAGAACATGACCCGCCACGGGTCGTTGCCCGACTCGTACAGCAGCCGCCGTCCCAACGCGCTCTGGTCACCGTCGAATCCCGGCTCCAGGTGCGGATCGGCGACCGCCACCCCGGCGGCGATCAGCAGTTTCCCGAGCGGCGGATGCTCGGGGTTGAACCGCAGACTGTGCTCCTCCAGGTACACGGCGGCCGTGCCCGCGTACACGGGCTCGTCGATCGTCGGCGTCTGCCGCACCGCGGCGGTCACCATCGCCACGGCCATCTGCGCGAGCAGCAGCACCACCACCACGAGCACCGGCCACCGCCGGTCCGGACGGCCGGGGGCGGAGCCTCCCTCACCGTCGTCGAGGACAGGCTTCCGTGCGCGCGCCGCCACCAGACCCCTCATGGGCCCCTACTCTCGCACCCCCGCACGCACGCGGGGGGTCACAACGCCCGGCTCCCGGCCACCGGTGCCCGCGCGGCGAGTTCCTCGAGCGGGTCACCGGTCAGCCGGCACACCCTCCACTCCTCAAGGAGCTCCGCCCCGAGCGACTCGTAGAACGCGATGGCCGGCTCGTTCCAGTCCAGCACCACCCACTCGAAGCGTTCGAAACCGCTCTCCCGGCAGATCCGCGCGAGAGCCGCCAGCAGGGCCCTGCCGTGACCGGCACCCCGGGTGTGCGGGCGTACGTAGAGGTCCTCCAGGTGCATCCCCCGGGTACCGGTCCAGGTCGAGAAGCGCGGGAACCACAGGGCGAAGCCCGCGACCGCGCCGGCGGCGTCGTCCTCGGCGAGCAGGACGCGGGCGGCGGGGTGTGCGCCGAACAGGGCCTCGCGGAGCTGCTCCTCGGTGGCGCGGGCCTGCTCCGCGGCCCGCTCGTACGCGGCGAGCTCGCGGATCATCGAACGGATCTCGGGGACGTCGTCCACGGTGGCTTCTCTGATCATGGACGAGAGCCTGTGTCAGGGTGCCGTACCGCGTCCAGTCCGTTCCGCCTGCCGGGACGCGCCCGGCCACGCGGACGCCGGCACCACGAGGTCGGCGCGCTCACGGGTCGGGGCGATCCGTTCGGCGTTGCGGCGGTCCGAGCGCTCCACCCAGGCCACCGCCTCCTCGTGGCTCTTGCCGAACTCCTCGTGCCGCGCGATCAGACGACGCAGCCGCTCGTCCTCGTCCAGGTCGCAGAACCACACCTCGTCCAGCTGCGCCCGGACGCGCTCCCAGACGCCGGTGCCCAGCAGCAGGTAGTTGCCCTCCGTCACCACCAGCCGGACGGCCGGCGCCACCGGGACGGCTCCCGCGAGCGGCTGCTCCAGCACCCGCTCGAAGCCGGGGGCGTACACGACATCGCCGTACGCCTCCTCACGCAGCCGCCGCAGCAACGCCGCGTAGCCGGCCGCGTCGAAGGTGTCCGGCGCGCCCTTGCGGTCACGGCGGCCGAGCCGGTCGAGCTCGGCGTCGGCGAGGTGGAAGCCGTCCATGGGCACGTGCGCGACCCACGGCTCCCCGGTGCCGTTGAGCTCTCGCACCAGGTGCCCGGCGAGCGTGGACTTGCCCGCGCCCGGGCTGCCGGCGATGCCGAGGATCGCGCGCCGCCCCTCCCGGGGGAGACCACGGGCACGGCGGAGGAGGTCGTCGAAGGTCAGCGCCACACGCCAGAGTGTGTCACCTCGCCGGCGGGCGGTCTGCCGCCGAGTGGCCCGCGCCGCCCGCCGGCCGGGGCCGTCCGGGGAACTGTGTCTGTATGACGGATCTGGGTCTGCCCGATGACATTCTCGCCTGCCTCTTCGATCTCGACGGCGTCGTCACCAGGACGGCCGCCGTGCACGCCGCCGCCTGGAAGCAGATGTTCGACGGCTTTCTCCACGAGCGGGACGGCGACGCCTTCCGGCCCTTCACCGACGCCGACTACGACGAGTTCGTCGACGGCCTTCCGCGCGCCGACGGAGTACGCACCTTCCTCGCCTCCCGTGACATCAGCCTGCCCGAGGGCGGACCGGACGACCCGGCCGACGCCCGCACCGTGCACGGCCTCGGCAACCGCAAGAACGCACTGCTGCTTCAGAGGATCCGCGCCGGCGGCGTGGCGGCCTACGACGGCACCCTGCGCTACATCGAGGCGGTCCGCGCCCGGGGGCTGCGCACGGCGATCGTCTCCTCCAGCGCCAACTGCCGCGACGTACTGCGGTCGATCCGCGCCGAGCACCTCTTCGACGTCCGGATCGACGGGGTGGTCGCAGCCGAGCGCGGTCTGCCGGGGAAACCGCGGCCCGACACCTTCCTCGCCGCCGCCGGGGACCTCGGTGTGGAACCGTCCCGCGCCGCGGTGTTCGAGGACGCGCTCGCCGGCATGGACGCGGGCCGCGCCGGAGGCTTCGGATATGTCGTCGGCGTCGACCGGGCGGGCCGCGCCGACGCCCTGTACGCGCACGGCGCCGACCTGGTCGTCACGGACCCGGCGGAGCTCCTGGGGGATCGGTGAGCACGCGGGGCACGCCCGGGTCGGATGAGACGGTTGGCTGTATATCACCCTGCGTGCCCGTTCCGCGCGGGTTAGGTTGGCCATGATCTTCCGATGCCCGGTCACGCCGCCCGCTCACCCCACGGCTCGCGCGGCCCGGCGCCCATGACGTGCGCGAACGAAGGACGGACGATGACCGACGGCGCCGGTGCCCTGCTCGCCGCGGCACGACGACGCGAGCAGCGGTCCGGGCCGGACGCCTCCCGGAATGCACACGCCGGCGGGCCGCTCGCGGTGCTCGCCGCCGTCTTCACCCTCGCCCAACTCGCCCTGGTCCGCCCCGTGCTGGGCCTCGGCTGGGACGAGATCGTCTACACCAGCCAGGTCACCTCCCACCACCCGGCCGCCTTCTTCAGCGCGCCGCGCTCCCGGGGCGTCTCCCTGCTGGTGGCGCCCGTCGCGTCCTGGTCCGACTCCACCGTGCTGCTGCGCGTCTACCTCGCCCTGCTCTCCGGCCTGGGCCTCCACCTGGCCTTCCATGCCTGGCGCGGCCTGTTCCCGACCCGGGTCCTGGTCACCGCGGGCGCCTTCTTCGCCTCCCTGTGGGTGACCCTCTTCTACGGCCCACAGGCCATGCCCAACTACTGGGTCGCGGTCGGCGCACTGATCGCCGTCGGCGGATTCCTGCGCCATCGCGCGGCCCTGGGGCCCGTTGCGAAGGTCCCGCCCTCCGGGCGGACGACGGGACCTTCGCAACGGGCCCCCGCGTCCGCAAGCCCGCTGTGGGCCGTCGTGGCGGGGACCGCGCTCATGGCGTGGATGCGGCCCACGGACGCCGTCTGGGTGACCGTCCCGCTCCTCGTCGCCGCCATCGCCGGCCGGCGATGGCGGTCACTGCTCGCCGTCGTCGGCGGCCTGGCTGCGGGCGGGGCCGAGTGGCTGATCGAGGCGTACACGGCCTTCGGGGGCCTCGGCGAGCGGCTGGCCGAGGCCTCGCGCATCCAGGGCGGGCTGGGCTGGCACATCGCCGTGGACGACCAGCTGCGCAGCCTGGGCGGCCGCGCCCTGTGCCGGCCGTGCACCGGGTCGATGCCCCACCCGGTGATCACCCTGTGGTGGTTCGTGGTGCCGCTGCTCGCCGTCCTCGGGCTGATCCTCGCCGTGCGGGCCCGTCGCACCCTGCGCACCCTGGTTCCGCTGGCCTGTGCCACGACCGCCGCGCTCCCGTATCTCTTCATGATCGAGTACGCGGCGCCCCGCTTCCTGCAGCCCGCCTACGCCCTGCTCGCGATCCCGGTCGCCGACGCGCTGTGGCACCTGGTCACGGCACCGCGCGGGAGGTGGCGGACGACCGCCAGGGCCCTGGTCGCGCTGGCGGTCGCGGGCCATCTCACCGTCCAGCTGACCGTCCTCGTGTAC
Source organism: Streptomyces malachitofuscus (assembly GCF_055571035.1). Lineage (NCBI taxonomy): Bacteria > Bacillati > Actinomycetota > Actinomycetes > Kitasatosporales > Streptomycetaceae > Streptomyces > Streptomyces malachitofuscus. Next base: position 222,103 of record NZ_JBVIGA010000015.1, read on the forward strand.
ACCGTGGACCGCAACATCGACAGCCGCCGCGACTGGGCCCGTACGGCCGGCGAACTGCACCGGCTGGGAGTCCGCCCGCCCTGCCTGATCACCGGCCACGAGGCCATCCCCGTCGGCTACTACACCGGCTGCTCCTCCGGGGCCACCTCCGGCAACAACGAGAACACCACGGCCGCGGAGATCGTGCGCACCGCCGACCGCGTCCCGGTCGCCACGCTCACCGGACCCGGCGGCACACCGCCCGGCTACGCCCGGCCCTGGCCCGCTCACCGGATCGGCGACCTCGAGGTCCGCATCGCCCCGGCCCCCGGTCCCGGCGCGCCCCGGTGACGACGGCCCGGGGTGGTTTCCGGCACGCCCGGCGCAGGTAGGTGTCGGTTGTCGGCTGCGCAGGGTGCGACGAGGGGGGAGCACGGCATGACGGAGAGCGATCACGAGGGGCGGCTGGGGGAGGAGTTCTTCACGCCGGGGACCTCGTCCTTCACCGAGTTCCTGGCGGCCCACCGTCCAGGACTGCTGGGCCCCCGCGGTCTGCCGGCCGGCCCGGGGCCGGTGCGGGCCCCGCACGGCACCACGATCCTCGCCCTCACCTACCGTGACGGCGTTCTGGTCGCCGGCGACCGCAGGGCGACGATGGGCAACCTGATCGCCCAGCGCGATCTGGAGAAGGTGCTGCCCGCCGACGACCACACCGCCGTGGCCATCGCCGGCACCGTCGGCATCGCCCTGGACATGGTGCGGCTCTACCAGGTCGAACTGGCGCACTTCGAAAAGATCGAGGGCATCCCCATGACCCTCGCCGCGAAGGCGAGCCGGCTCGCGGCCATGATCCGCCAGAACCTCGGACAGGCCATGCAGGGCCTCGCCGTCGTCCCCCTCCTCGCCGGCTACGACACCACCGCCCCCGGAGGGGGACGTGGCCGCATCTTCTCCTACGACGCCGCCGGCGGCCGCTACGAGAAGTACGGCTTCCACGCGGAGGGATCGGGCTCCCCCTACGCCAGGGGAGCGCTGAAGAAGCTGTACCGGCAGGACATGTCCCGCGACGAAGCCGCGTCGGCCGCGCTGGAGGCGCTCTACGACGCGGCGGAGGACGACTCGGCGACCGGCGGCCCGGATCCGGCCCGAAGGATCTTCCCGGTCGTGGCGGTCATCACCGAGGACGGCTACGAACGGCTCCCCGAGGCGGAGACACGGCGGCTGAGCCTCGCCATGGTGGACCGGCGGCGGTCCCGTCCCGACGGCCCGAACGCGCCCCTCTGACCTCACCGGGGCCCTCCCGGCCGTCCGGCGCACGGGATTAGAGATCGCGTGAGGGGAAACGCGGATCTGACACCCGAGACGAAACGAGCCGACGCAGCGCGACAGGGAGGACGCCATGGGCTCCGAACCGATGGCCGACGACGCCTACCAGCCCACCGGGAGCAACGAGGAGCAGGAGGACGCCGCGCCGCTCGACATGCAGGACGCCCTCGACGAGCGCACCTACGACGACACCCTCGACGAGGGGTACTCCCCGCCGGAGAAGCCGCTGGGCGTCACCAAGCACGGCACCACGGCCGCCGAGCAGCACGACGGCGAGACCCTCGACCAGCGGCTGGCCCAGGAGGTGCCCGACGCGTCCGCGCCCGCCGGGGACGAGGTGGGCGACCTGCCCGGCGGCGAGGGCGAGCCGGTCGACCCGGAGGCGGGCACCGGCCGCGCCGGGCGCCTGGTCGCCCCCGACGAGGGCGCCCGGACGGACACCACCAAGGAGACCGTCGCCGAGGACGTGGGCATCGACGGCGGGGCCGCCGGCGCGGAGGAGGCCGCGATGCACGTCGTCGACGACGAGACGGCGCTCCCGGAGGACCGGGACAGAACCTGACCGGGCACCGGACACGGCGCCGGGGGGGGGGGGGGGGGGGGGGGGGGGGGGGGGGGGGGGGGGTGTGTGGGGGGGGGGGGGGGGGGGGGGTGGGGGAGAGGGGGGGGGGGGGGGGGGGGGGGGAGAAAGCAGAGGGCGGGGAAGCGAGCGGCGTATGAGGGGGCCGGGAGACGACCTTGCAGGTAGAGTCCATCAAAGAGGC